>NZ_JBHWCL010000151.1:0-23800 GCF_042735125.1 Kitasatospora sp. NPDC059599
CCCTGCGCGGGGCCGTGGCCCGGCGCGGCGACTTCGCCTTCGGCCCGGTGGACCTGCAGATCGACTGGGCCGACCGGGTCGCGATCACCGGCGCCAACGGCGCGGGCAAGTCCACGCTGCTGGCCGCGCTGCTCGGCCGACTCGAACTCGACGGCGGCAGCGCCTCGTTGGGCTCGGGCGTGGTGGTCGGCGAGGTGGACCAGGCGCGCGGACTGTTCCTGGGCGGGGAGCCGCTGGCGGAGGCCTTCGCGGCCGCCGTCCCGGAGCTGTCGCCGGAGGACGTGCGCACCCTGCTGGCCAAGTTCGGCCTCAAGGCGGTGCACGTGATGCGCCCGGCCGGCACCCTCTCGCCCGGCGAGCGCACCCGGGCCGCGCTGGCGCTGCTGCAGGCCCGCGGGGTCAACCTGCTGGTGCTGGACGAGCCCACCAACCACCTGGACCTCCCGGCGATCGAGCAGCTGGAGTCCGCGCTCGGCTCGTACACCGGCACCCTGCTGCTGGTCACCCACGACCGGCGGATGCTGGACACCGTCGCGGTGAACCGGCGGATCGAGGTCCGCGGCGGCCGGGTGCACGAGCTGTAGCCGTCGGCGTGGTCGCACCCCTCCGGGATTGGTCTCTACCTCTTCCCGGAGGGGCCGTCATGTGCTGTGCTGTCCGCCATGGTTGACAGTGCAGAGAGCACCGCGGCGGGGACGTCCCACCCGACCGTCCCCCTCGCCCCCGTGACCGTCCCGGCCCACGAGGCCGAGGAGCGCAGCAGGTCCTTCCACGAGGTGATGGCCCGGCGCCGCACCGTCCGCGACTACGCCACCCGCCCGATCCCGGACGGCGTCGTCGAATGGGCGGTGCGGACCGCGGGCACCGCGCCCAGCGGCGCGCACGTCCAGCCCTGGCGGTTCGTGGTGATCACCGACCCGGAGCGCAAGCGGCGGCTGCGCGAGGCCGCCGAGGCCGAGGAGCGCGAGTTCTACGGCCACCGGGCGTCGGAGGAGTGGCTGGCCGCGCTCGCGCCGATCGGCACCGACTGGCGCAAGCCGTTCCTGGAGGACGCGCCGGCCGTGATCGTGGTGTTCGAGGTGCACAAGGGCCCCGACTCGCCGCGGCCCTACTACACCAAGGAGTCGGTGGGGATCGCGGTCGGGCTGCTGCTGGCCTCGCTGCACCAGGCCGGGCTGGCCACGCTGACCCACACGCCGAGCCCGATGCGGTTCCTCAACGAGGTGTGCGACCGCCCGGCCGAGGAGCGGGCGGCCTACGTGATCCCGGTCGGCTACCCGGCCGAGGGGGCGCGCGTGCCGGACCTGCGGCGCAAGGAGCTCGACGAGGTGCTGGTCCGGCTCTGACGCGCCGGGGCCGCACCCCGGGCGCCGGGCGCCCCGGTGGTGCACCGCAGGTCCCCGCTGCACGCCGGCCGTCCCGACCGCACGCCGGGGCCGGGCCCGTGCGCCCGCCGTCAGGGTGTCCGGAGGGGGCCCGGATGGTGACAGGTCCGGGCCAAGGACATAATCGCCGCCATGAGCCAAGCACAGTCACGGTCCTGTGACCCGGCCCCGGCCGGACGGGCGCGGGCCGCCGTGGAGGCGACCACCGGGCGGCCGCCCGAACTGCTGCGGCTGCCCGGCGGCCTCTGGCTGCGCCGCCGCCGCAGCACCCACGCGGTGGCGCTGAACCGGGCCGTCCGCGCCAACCTGGAGCACCTGCGCCCCTGGCTGGAGTGGGCGGCCGAGGCCCCCACCCGGGCGCAGACCGCCGAGCTCGCCCGGGCCGGCTCCGCCGCCTGGGAGGCGGGCACCGACTTCATGTACCTGGCCGGGCTGAACAGCGAACCCGGCGGGGTGATCGGCGCGTTCGGCCTGCACGGGCGGATCGGCCCGGGCGCACTGGAGATCGGCTACTGGGTCGCCGCCGGGCACGTCGGCCGCGGCATCGCCACCACCGCGGCCGGGGCGCTGACCGAGGCCGCGCTGGCCCTGCCCGGCATCACCCGGGTCGAGATCCACTGCGACCGGGCGAACGCGGCCAGCGCGGCCGTCCCGCGCAAGCTCGGCTACCGGCTGGACCGGATCGCCGAGGCCGCCGTCCGGGCTCCGGGCGAGACCGGACGGCAGCTCGTGTGGGTCAAGGAGCGGTCCGGGCCGTCCGGCGCGGGCCGGAACCCCCAGGACACCCAGGACACCCAGGACCCCCGGAGCCCCCAGGATCCCGAGGCCCCCCGGAGCCGGCCGGGACCGGCCGGCCGGGGAACCGCTCAGTAGCGCCCGCCGGTCGGCGCCGGCAGCCCGTCCAGCTCGGCGAGGTCGGCGGCCGAGAGCACGAGCCCGGCCGCCCCCACGTTGTCCACCAGGTAGCGCGGCGTCCTGGTGCCCGGGATCGGGAAGACGTACCGGCCCTGCGCCAGCACCCAGGCCAGCGCGACCTGCGCGGGCGTGGCACCGATCCGCTCGGCGACCGCCCGGACCTTCGCGACCAGCGCCAGGTTCGCCTTGAGCGCGTCCTGCTGGAAGCGCGGCAGCCGGCGGCGGAAGTCGTCGGCGGGCAGCTCGTCGAAGGAGGAGATGCTGCCGGTCAGGAAGCCCCGGCCGAGCGGCGAGAACGGCAGCAGGGCGATCCCGTGCCGTTCGGTGTACGGCAGCACCTCGGCCAGCGCGTCCCGGGTCCACAGCGACAGCTCGTTCTGCACGGAGGCCACCGGGTGCACCGACCGCGCCCGCTCGATCTCCTCGACGGTCACCTCGGAGAGGCCGATGCTCCGGGCCTTGCCCGCCGCGACGACCTCGGCGAACGCGCCCCAGGTCTCCTCGATCGGGACCTCCGGGTCGACCCGGTGCAGCTGGTAGAGGTCGACGTGGTCGGTGCCCAGCCGGCGCAGGCTCTCGTCGATGGAGCGCCGCACGTGCTCGGGCCGGCCGTTGCGCGCCTGCTGGCCGCCGCCGCCCGGGACGATGCCCACCTTGGTGGCCAGGAAGGCGCGCTCCCGGTACGGGCCGGCCAGCGCGGCGCCGACGACCTCCTCGTTGGTGTAGGGGCCGTACATGTCGGCGGTGTCGATCAGGCCGACGCCGAGGTCCAGCGCCTGCCGGATCACCCGGACGGAGTTCTCGTCGTCCCGGTTCTGCACGTCGTAGGCCCAGGTCATGCCCATGCAGCCGAGACCGACGACGCCGATCTCCGGGCCGGTGGTACCGAACGGGACGTTGCGCATGACGGTGCTCCCATCGTGGTGTCCGCGCGGTCCGCGCGGTGGTTTCCGTGGTGGTGCGTGATCGACGCCGTCAGCTTTCACCTTGGAGTGCACTCGAGGTCAAGTCCGTTCCGGCCCGGACCCGTCCGGCCCGGGCCCCGGTCCCGCCCAGGCGCGGAAGCCGCCCGCCAGGACCAGCTCCGCCAGCCGCCCGTACCCGCCGGCTCCCGGGTGCGCGCCGTCCCCCGCCCGGGCCTCGGCCGTCCAGACCGGATCGCCGGCCAGCGCCCCCGTGACGTCGACGAACGGCACCCCGGCGTCGGCGCACAGCCCGGCCATCGCGGGGACGAGCGCCCGCAACCGGTCCAGGTGCGCCGCTCCCCCGCAGACCACCGGCGGCGGGCCGACCACCAGGGCGCCGAGGCCGCGCTCGCGGGCGCCGTCGAGCAGGGCGGCGAGGTTCGCCAGGGTGTCGTGGTGCGCCACCCGGGGGACGCCGGCCTCCTCCATCGCGTCGTTGGCACCGACCGAGACCACCAGCCGGTTGTCCGCCCCGGGCAGGACGCGCGCCCCGATCTCGGGCCAACAGCGCCGCAGCACCTGCGCCGAGGAGTCGCGCCGGACGCCGAGGTTGAAGGCGGTGGCACCCGGGGCCGCGGCCTGCAGCACCCGACCGACCCACCCGCGGAACTCCGGGTCGCCCAGGCCCTGGACGAAGGAGTCACCGAGGAAGCAGATCCGCGGTCCGTCGAAGCCGGTTCGTATGGTCATCGGCCCACCGTAGGGGCGCGAGCGGGGCGCGCGCTTCCGCTTTCACCACCGGGCGGGCGAGTCGACCGTCGGTCCTCCGCCGTTCGCCCCCGGACCTTTCGCCGGGCCGACAGAGGTGACGCCCCGTCAAACCGGCGCACCGGAGCCCGTGCACGGACCTCCCGCACCACCGGGCGCCGACCGTCCGGTCTTGGCAGCACCGACCGGGACGGTCGACGCTCTGTGCACAGCCGACCGTCGACGCCTCGGTTCACCACCGGGCCCGTCCGTTCACATCCGATCGGGGAGGAACCCATGCAGTTCTCGCGCACCCGCGCCACCGCCGTCGCCCTGCTCGCGGCCGCCGCCGTCACGCTCGCCGTCCCGGCCCAGGCCGCCGGCGGCAACCGCGCGCTCAGCCGCTTCGACGACGGTAGCTTCGAGTCGCCCAAGGTCCCGGCGAACGCCTTCACCGAACTGACCGCCGGTCAGACCATCGGCCCGTGGCGGATCACCGCCGGCAGCGTCGACCTGATCGGCGCCGGCTTCTGGCAGGCCGCCGAGGGCGACCAGTCGGTGGACCTCAACGGCGCCAACAGCGGCACCATCGCCCAGACCTTCACCACCACCCCCGGCGCCACCTACTCGGTCACGTACGCCCTGGCCGGCAACCCGGCGGGCGGGCCCGCCGTACGGACCGGCTGGGCGCGCATCGACGGCCAGGACTTCCAGGCCTTCACCTTCGACGTCACCGGCAGGAGCGCAGCCGCGATGGGGTACGTGGGACGGCAGTTCACCTTCGTCGCCCAGAACTCCTCCACCACCCTGGCCTTCGCCAGCACCGTGGCCGGGGCGTACGGGCCGGTGATCGACGACGTGCGGGTCACGGAGTGCAAGCCGTGCTGCGGCTGACCGTCCGCAGCCCCTGGGCGCCGCCGCCTTAACCCCTCCTAAAACCTGCCCTCGGCGGGGCGTCCGGTGCCGGGAAGTGCTTGACGTGCACAGCTGGTCTAGTCCAGTTTGATGCTCAGCACCGCGCTCCCCCGCACCGGACCACCCCAGGCCGCCGCCCGCCCCGTGTCTCCCCCCTCGCGGCGCGGGCGGCCAACCACGTCCCGAGAGGCACCCCCATGCCCAGCGCGATCCAGCCTGCCCCCACGCACCGCCGCCCCGCCCGCCGGACCACCCTGCTGAGCCTCACCGCCGCCACCGCGCTGGCCGCCGGCGGCCTGGCCGTCCTCGCCGGGAACGCCGGCGCCGCCGACGGCAACCTGCTCGCCAACGGCGGCCTGGAGAGCGGCGCGCTCAGCCCCTGGAGCTGTTCCGCCGGCACCGGCGGCGTCGTCGGCTCCGGCGCGCACAGCGGGACGTACGCGCTGAAGGGGGCGGTGACCGCGAGCGACACCGCGCAGTGCGAACAGACCGTCAGCGTCCGGCCCAACACCACCTACGGCCTCAGCGCCTGGGTGCAGGGCCAGTACGTCTACCTCGGAGCCACCGGCAGCGGCGTCACCGACCCGGCCGTCTGGACCCCGGGCGGCGCCGGCTGGCAGCAGCTGTCGACCGGCTTCACCACCGGCCCCGCCACCACCAGCGTCACCGTGTACCTGCACGGCTGGTACGGACAGGGCGGCTACCTCGCCGACGACATCACCCTGACCGGCCCCGGCGGCACCCCCACCACCCCGCCGCCCACCTCGACGACCCCGACCGGCACGCCCACCGGCACCCCGACCTCGACGCCCACCGGCGGGCCGACCACCCCGCCACCGAACACCCCGCTCCCGGTCGCCCCCTACATCGACATGGGCGCCTGGCCCACCCCGTCCATGCCCGACATGGCCAAGGCGGGCGGCCTCAAGGGCTACACCATGGGCTTCGTCACCGGCGTCGACTGCAAGGCCGGCTGGTTCAACGCCTACGACCCGCGCACCGGGTGGGCCAAGGACCAGATCGACGCGCTGCGCGCGGCCGGCGGCGACGTCAAGGTCTCCTTCGGCGGGGCCGCCGGCACCGAACTCGCCGCCGCCTGCACCTCGGTGGACGCGCTGTTCGCCGAGTACGACGCCGTGGTGAAGGCCTACGGCCTGCGCTACGTCGACTTCGACATCGAGGGCGCGGCGATCGCCGACACCGCCGCCAACGACCGCCGCTCCGCCGCGCTCGCCAAGCTGCAGCAGGCCCACCCCGGCCTCAAGGTCTCCTTCACCCTGCCGGTCCTGCCCGAGGGCCTGACCGCCGAGGGCGTCGCCATCGCGAAGTCGGCCCGCGACGCCGGGGTGACCACCGACCTGGTCAACGTCATGGCGATGGACTACTACCGCAGCGGGACGGACTACGGCAACGCCGCCGTCCAGGCCGCCCAGTCGCTGTTCGGCCAGCTCAAAGCCCTCTACCCGGCGAAGACCGACGCCCAGCTGTGGGCCATGGTCGGCGTCACCCCGATGATCGGCGAGAACGACGACCACCAGATCTACGACCAGGCCGCCGCCCAGCAGCTGGTGACGTTCGCCCAGCAGAACCACCTCGGCCTGCTCGCCTTCTGGGACGCCACCCGGGACGCCAACGCCTGCACCGGCGGCTCGCTCTCCAAGTGCACCGACATCCCGCAGCAGCCGTACGAGTTCGCCAGGATCTTCAGCCGGTACGCGGGCTGATCCCCGCAGCACGACCGGAGTGCCGGCAGCCCGGGAAGGGCCGCCGGCACCCCGGCGCTCCCGGACGAGCCCGTCGGCGGCCGACCGGAGAAAATTGGCATCCCATCATCCCGGACCGTCGGCTACTGTCCCACCCACCTGTACGGCACGAGGGGGCGGACATGACGGTCCGGGACGACCACAACCAGCTCAGCACGATCCATCCGACCGGCGAGGCCGCCGGCGCGACGGGCCCCAGCGCCGAGGAACTCGCCGCGTTCAGCCGCACCCTCGGCCGGCTGCGGGCACTGCCCCCGCACGACCGCGGCCGGCTGCACGTCGAGCGGCAGCTCAGCTCGTTCGTCATGGAGAGCCGCAAGCGCCGCCGCCAGGAGGCCAAGGAGGCCGTCCGGCAGGCCGACGCCGAACTGCTCGCCGCCACCGCGACCGGCGCCCGGCACCGCCGCGAGGACGCACCGCTCACCGCCGACCCCACCGGACCGGTCGGCGAACTGCAGCTCCAGCGCAAGTGCTACGTCTGCAAACAGGCCTACCGCCGGGTCGACGGCTTCTACCACATGCTCTGCCCGGACTGCTCGGCCGACAACACCGCCCGCCGGGCCCTGCGCACCGACCTGCGCGGGCGCCGCGCGCTGCTCACCGGCGGCCGGGTGAAGATCGGCTTCCAGCTCGCCCTGATGATGCTGCGCGACGGCGCCGAGCTGACCGTCACCAGCCGCTTCCCGCAGGACACCGTCCGCCGCTTCCGCGCCGCCGAGGGCAGCGAGCAGTGGTGGGAGCGCCTCAGCGTGGTCGGCATCGACCTCCGCGACCCGCGCCAGGTCCTGGGCCTGACCGAGCGGTTCCGCGCCGACGGACGTCCGCTCGACATCCTCGTCAACAACGCCGCCCAGACGCTGCGCCGCCCGCCCGAGTCGTACGCGCTGCTGGCCGCCGGCGAGCGGGACGCCCTGCCCGCCGCCGACCGTCGGGCGATCAGCCACGCCCCGGGCTTCCGGCCGTCCGCTCCGGGCGCCCGGCTGACGTCCGGAGCCGCGTCGTTGATCGGGACGGGCGGCCCGGGCGAACCGAGCGGCGGCACCGACGAGGCCGGGCTGCTGCCCGACCTCGCCCCCGCCAACTCCTGGTCCGCCACGCTCGGTTCGCTCGACCCGGCCGAGGTCCTGGAGACCCAGCTGGTCAACGCCCTGGCCCCGGCCCTGCTCTGCGACCGGCTGCTGCCGCTGCTGCTGGCCTCCCCGCGCCCCTCCCGCTACATCGTCAACGTCACGGCGGTGGAGGGCCGGTTCGCCGTCCGCAACAAGACCGCGCGGCACCCGCACACCAACATGGCGAAGGCCGCGCTCAACATGCTCACCCGCACCAGCGCCGCCGAACTCGCCACCCGGGGCGTGCACATGTGCGCCGTCGACACCGGCTGGATCACCGACGAGAACCCGGCGCCCAAGAAGGCCCGCCTCGCCGGGCTGGGCTTCCGCACGCCGCTCGACATCGTGGACGGCGCGGCCCGGGTCTACGACCCGATCGTCCGGGGCGAGGCCGGGGAGCCGCTGTCGGGGGTGTTCCTCAAGGACTACCGGGTCGCGGAGTGGTGACCGGCCGGGCCGCCCGGCCGTCCCGGGCGGCCGCCGCTCAGGTGTCGTAGCAGCCGCACCACGGCTCGTGGAAGCCCAGGCCGTCGGGGAGGAGCTCGGCGGTGAAGCGGTAGGTCCTCCTCGTCCTCCTCCACCTCGTCGTCCTCCTCGACGACGAGCCCGAACAGCTCGCCGTCGACCCGGACCTCGAACGGCTCGATCGCGATGTCCCGGTACTCGCGGCCGGGCAGGGCGGCCGGCCACGCGTCCAGCAGCTGCCGGGCGTCGGGGCCGGTGGCCGTGGCCCGGACCCGCGAGTCGAGGTGCCGGCCCGCGGGGTCGAAGCGGTGCGGCACCGCGTACCACCCCGGCCGGCCGGGCCGGTGACGGAGGCGAAGAACTCGCCGCCCCGCCGGCGGCCGATGGTGCGGGTGCGCCCCTGCGGCTCGTGCCGGATCGGGATCACCTCGGGAACGTCCATGCCCGAACCGTACGGACGGGGTGCGACAACGGCCCGGCCCGGGAAGTGCTCCCGGGCCGGGCCGTCCGGCGTGCTCAGCGCCCGGTGGGCAGGTTGGCCCCGCCGGTGCAGTCGAACACCACACCCGTCACGAAGGTGTTGGCCGCCAGCATGTGGATCGCCCGGGCGACGTCCTCGGCGCGGCCGACCCGGCCGACCGGGGTGGTGGCGGCGAGGCCCTCGAAGAGCGCGGTGCGCTGCTCGGCCGGGACGCGGTCCCACCACGGGGTGTCGATCACGCCGGGCGAGACCGCGTTGACCCGCAGCGGGGCCAGCTCGACGGCCAGCGGCGGCACCATCGCCTCCAGCGCGCCGTTGATGGCGGCCAGTCCGGCGGTGCCGGGGATGGCGGCGCGGGCGGAGGCGGCGGTGATCAGGGTGACCGAGCCGTCCTGGCGCAGGTGCGGGAGCGCCGCCTGCAGGACGCGGACCTGGGGCCAGAACTTGGCGTCGAAGCCGGTGGCGAGCTCGGCCAGGTCGAGCCGGGCGAACGGGCCGCTGCCGGCCGCGCCGCTGACCGCGACGACCAGGTGGTCCACGGTGCCCTCCTCGGCGAAGAAGGCGGCGACGGCGGCGGGGTCGGCCGCGTCCAGCCGGCGGCCGGTGGTCCTGCCGCCGATCCGGGCGACGGCGGCGTCGAGCCGCTCGCGGTCGCGGCCGGTGACCACGACCTCGGCTCCGTCGGCCGCGAAGGCGGTGGCGGCGGCCTCGCCGATGCCGGAGCTGCCGCCCATGACGACAACGCGCTGTCCGGCGAAGAGGTTCGATGCAGTGCTCATGGTGGTGCCCTTCAACTTGTCGAGACCGTCCGTTCCGGCAATGATGTTTGTCGAGACTGCTAGTCTTGTCAAGCTCGGACAAGGGAACGGACCGGAGGAGCGGGAGACCATGAGCGAGACCGAACCCCGAACGGAACGGTCGGGGCGAACCGATCCGGCCCCCGACCCGGCACCCGGGCAGGCCCCGTCCACCCGGCCGCACACCGGACGCCGCCGCAACGAGGCCGCCCACCGGGCGATCCTGGACGCCGCCCTCGACCTGCTCGCGGACCCGGACGGCGCGCCCGTCACCATCGACGCCATCGCCCGTACGGCCGGCGTCGGCAAGCAGACCGTCTACCGGTGGTGGCCCTCCAAGGGCGCCGTGCTGCTCGACGCCCTCACCGACCGCGCCGACCAGGACGTCGACGGCCCCGACACCGGCACCCTGCGCACCGACCTGCGCGCCTTCGTCGCCACCACCTTCGACGCCGCCCAGCACGGCACCACCGCCTCCGCGCTGCGCGCCCTCGCCCGCGAGGCCGCCCGGGACCCGCACCTCGCCGACCTCATGCGGAGCTTCACCGCCACCCGCCGCACCGCCCTGCACGACCTCCTCTCCCGGGGCCGCGACCGCGGAGAGCTCGCCGGGAACGCCGACCTGGACCTGATCGTGGACCAGGTCTACGGCGTGTTCTGGTACCGCTTCCTGCTCGGGCACGGACCGCTGGACCAGGACACGGCGGAACGCCTCGCCGACTCGCTGCTCACCGGGCACGCGGGCGACTGACCTCCCCGGCGAGCCGGGGCGGACCCGGGCGCACGGCACGGCGGGTGCCCGGCGCGCACGGCACGGCAGGTGCCGTGCGCTCCGGGACACCGGGCGTCAGGCGGCGGCTGCGGGGGAAGCGGCGGCCGGCCTGCGCCGGCGGTGGTAGGCCCAGGCCAGGGCGAGGGTGGCGGGGCCCCAGAACATCGCCGTCGACGTGCAGACCCGGCCCAGGACCATCCACCAGCCGTTGCGGTAGCCGACCTCCTGGAACACGCCGAGCCAGGCGAGGGGTATGCCGTCGAAGAGGGCGACCAGGGTCAGGCCCCCGAGGACGGCCGGCACGAGCGCCGCGAGCGGCGGCACCCGGCGGCCGCGCAGGAACGGCACCCAGCGCGGGAACACCTCGCCCCAGCCGCTGACCAGCCCCAGGGTCAGGATCGTCAGCGCCTCGGTGACCACGCTCAGGCCGATCACGTACGGGGTGTCCCACCAGACGTACGGCCCCGCGTTCGGGTCGACCAGACCCATCCTGACGTCGAACGCGAACGGCAGCCGCCACAGGCAGTGCGGCAGCACGATGAACGGGAGGGCCTTGGCGAGGCGCAACGCCCAACGGGGGACGGGGCGTTCGGTGTCGCCCACCGGAATGTTCTTCAGCATGGGACCACCGTCCCGAACGCCACCCCCGCCGCGCGTCCACCGTGCGGCCCCGCCGCCTCCCTCTCGGGAGCCGACCTCCCGTCGTCCCTGAGGTGGAGACGGATCGTCGGTCCTCGCCCGCGGACGGAAGGACGGCGTCAGCTGCCGGTCGGCGCCCCCGGGCCCGGCGCCGTCCGGCACGGTCGGGTCGACCGCGGGCGCGACCGTGCGAGCGAGGTCACGGGTGGCGGACCCGCCGCCGGTGGAGCCGGGCGACCGCGCTCACGCGAAGCCGAGGACGCCGTCCACGACCGGATCGAACAGCACCCGCCAGTTGCCCGGCAGCCGGTCGACCGCCGTGGTGAGGTGGTGGCGCGCGACGGTCCACTCGTCGGGCCGCTCCCCCGCGCCGTGCTCCCGGACGACCGCCAGGCAGTGGTCGAGGAACTCGTCGTCCTCCTCCTCGAATCCGAGCCGCCGGTACGCCGCCAGCGCCTCCGGCGCCTCCTCGAACCAGGCGTCCCACCCGGTGGCCGCGCCCAGGAGGTAGAGCAGGTGGCTCCCGGGGTCGGGCAGCCCGGCGCGCAGGGACCGGGAGGTGAACTCCCGCCCGGCGTCGTCGCCGACCAGCCCCGAGCCGTCGACCGCCGCCGTGACCAGGTCCGCCCAGTACGCGGCGTCGTGACCGCCGGTGGTCTGACGCAGGTACCGGCTCGCGAAGGCCGCCATCACCGCCGGGTCGTCGATCATCGGCGACAGCACCAGATCGCTCGCGTGGTCGAAGCCGAAGTAGGAGCGGCGCCCGTCGAGGGTCAGCGACTCGATGCCGCCGACATGGCCGACCCGGCCCGGCAGGGGGGCAGCGCCGTTCAGGAGTTCCTTGTCCATGACGAGCGACCGTAGCGGGGGCGGCCGACAGCCGACTCGGTCGGCAGGCGGGCGGACAGGCAGGCAGGCCTACGAGCGGCGGGCCCCCTCGGGGTGCGGCTGCTCCGAACGCGTCGTGCCGGTGCACCCGGCCCGCTCCGGCACCCCCACGAGCCGGTCCGCCGGGACGGGATGCGAGGCGAACGAGACCGGGTGGTCGGGGGTGCTCACCGCGTCACTGCCGGCGCCCGGCCCCGGCGGTCGCGGCGGCTCCGGCGGTCGCGGCGACCTCGGCGGTCTCGGCGGTCTTGGCAACCTTGGCAGCCTTGGCGGCCCGCTCGGCGAACACCTTCTCCCGGCGGTCGGCGGTCTGCTTCATCATCCGCTTGCGGTCCCGTGCGGAGAGCCGGTCGATGTACAGCCCGCCGTTCAGGTGGTCGGTCTCGTGCTGGAGGCAACGGGCGAAGTAGCCGACGCCCTCGATCGTGACGGGGTCGCCGTACTGGTCGACGCCGTGCACCACGGTGCGGGCGGGACGGGCGAGCCGGGTGTTGGCACCCGGCACGGACAGGCAGCCCTCGACCTCCTCGATCAGCGCGCGGCCGGGCTCCTGCTCCTCCACCACCGGGTTGAGCACGTGACCGACGTGCCGGACGCCGTCGTCGTCGGTGCAGTCGTAGACGAACAGCCGCAGGTCCACGTCCACCTGGTTGGCGGCGAGGCCGCAGCCGTCGGCGACGGCCATGGTGACGAACATCGACTCGATCAGCCGGGCCAGGCGCTCGCTGCCGAAGTCCTCGTCGGTCGCCGTCCGGCAGGTGCGGCGCAGGATGTCCTCCCCCACCTCGGTGATCCGCAGGACGGTCGGACGTTCGCGCAGCTCGGACACGGGGTTCCCTCCGGGGGTCGGGCTTGTCATCGACTTTGCAAAGTAGCAGACTTTGCAAAGTGACCGAAGACCTCGTCAGAACCGGCGCCCTCCCCGAACACGCCGTACGGACCGCGCTGCTGGAGCTGCTGGCGGAGCGCGGCACCGTCACCTCCACCGAGGCCGCCGCCCGGCTCGGCCACAGCTCCGGCCTGTGCTCGTTCCACCTGCGGCAGCTCGCCCGCCACGGACTGATCGAGGAGGCCCCGGCCGCCGACGGACGGGCCCGGCCGTGGCGCCTGCCGCAGGAACCGCGCCCCGTCGCGGACGACGAGGGGTTCGACGCCCTGGCCCGGGGCCTGGAGGACGAGAGCCACCGGCGCTGGCTCGCCCGGCGCGCCGAAGCCCCGGCGCAGTGGCAGCACGACGAGGCCTTCAGCACCGTCGTCCACCTGACCCCCGCCGAACTGGCGGCCGTCGGCGAGGCCGTCCGGCAGGTCCTCGCCCGCTACCGGGGCCGCGACACCGACCCGGCCACCCGCCCCGCCGGCTCCCGGCCGGTCGCCGCCGTCACCCGCCTCTTCCCGCTCCTCGACGAGCCTGCCCAGGAGCGGTGACCGGCGCTCGGGCCCGGTGGAACAGGAGCCCGACGCCCCGGTCCCGGGCCGGCGCTCAGGCCCGGCGCCAGGACTGCCGGGCCACCGCCCGTACCAGCGGCCCGACCAGCAGACCGGCCGCCGCACCCAGCACGACCCCCTGCACGCCGTCCCAGACGTCCTGCACGTCGCAGGTCCGCCCGATCACCGGCAGCGCGTAGTGCAACACCGACACCGCGAACGGCAGCGCCGCCGTCGCCAGCAGCGCCACCGCCGCCCGCCGCCGGGTGCCCGCCAGGGCGGCCGCGAAGCCGACCGGGGCGTACGTCGCCAGCTTGAGCTCGATGTGCCGGACGTGCAGCAGCTCGTACGGCGACCGCGGCCGCCCGCCGGCCACGGTGCAGTGCCGGACGGCGTCCTCGGAGAGCCGGAACGCCTCCGGCAGCAGGGTCGCCACGATCACCCCGCCGAGCCCGAGCAGCAGCACGAAGCCGACCGCCCAGTGGGCCCGCAGCAGCCGCCCCACCTGCCGGTTCAGCAGGGCCGCCGGCGCCAGCGAGAGCAGGAGCCCGGGCCAGAACATCGGCATCGCGCCGAGCACCGCACTGATCACTTCTCAACGGACGCCGCGGACCCCCGCCCGGTTCTGCTCGGGGCGGGGAGAATCCCTCCCGGTCCTCCCGGTCCTCCCGGTCCTCCCGGTCCTCACCGTCCTCGCGGTCAGTGCGGGATCGAGGAGATCAGTTCCTGCGCCCCCTGCCGCTTGAGCGCCAGGGCGACCGAGGTCCCCAGGTCCTCCGGGCTGAGCGCGCCCGCCCACTCGTGGGCGTCCAGCACCTGCTTGCCGTCCGGGGTGAAGACCCGGCCGCGCAGCGAGAGGCGGCCGTCCGGCTCGGCCTTGGCGTAGCCGGCGATCGGGCTGTTGCAGTGGCCCTGCAGCACGTGCAGGAACATCCGCTCCGCCGC
Organism: Kitasatospora sp. NPDC059599; assembly: GCF_042735125.1. Taxonomy (NCBI): domain Bacteria; kingdom Bacillati; phylum Actinomycetota; class Actinomycetes; order Kitasatosporales; family Streptomycetaceae; genus Kitasatospora; species Kitasatospora sp. NPDC059599. Next base: position 14,152 of record NZ_JBHWCL010000151.1, read on the forward strand.
CGCCTCGCGCCAGGTGTCGTGGTGGCCGAGCGTGGTGACGGCGTCGATGGTCGCGGTGTCGTCCTGGCGGCACTGCAGGACGAGGATCCCGGCGCCGATCGGCGGGCACATCGCCTCGACGCCGAGGACCTCGGTGATCCGCGCCTGCTCGCCGATCCGCTCCAGGCCGGACACGGCGAGCAGCAGGGCGTCCACCGTCCCGGCTTCGAGCTTGGCGAGCCGGCTGTTGGCGTTGCCCCGGATCGGCACGCATTCCAGGTGCGGGTGCGAGGAGGCGAGCTGGGCGGTGCGGCGGACGGAGGAGGTGCCGATCCGGGTGCCGGGCGGGAGTTCGGCGAGCGTCAGGCCGCCGGGGTGGACGAGGGCGTCGCGGATGTCGTCCCGGCGCAGGTAGGCGGCGAAGACGGTGCCGGCGGGCAGCGGGCGGTCGGCGGGCACGTCCTTGAGGCAGTGCACGGCCACGTCGGCCTCTCCGGCGAGCAGCGCGGCGTCGACCTCCTTGGTGAACGCGCCCTTGCCGCCCAGGTGCGCGAGGTCCCCGGTCCAGCGGTCGCCCGAGGTGGTGACCGGCACCACCTCGGTGCGCAGGCCCGGGTGCAGGACGGCGAGTTCGGCGCGGACCCGCTCGACCTGGGCGAGCGCCATGGGCGAGGAGCGGGAGACGATGCGGATCAGCTCTGCGGTGGACATGGCGCGATGATAGGCCGTCGAACGGCCTTCCTTGACGGCACGTCAGGCATGTGGCGCACAGTGCCGCCTCATCCGCCCCTGCCGCCCGTTCCGCACCACCGGCCCCACGGCGTCGATCGCGGTCCCGGACGGCCCGGGACGCTCCCGGACGGCCCGGGACGGTCCCCCGACGGCCCGGGAAACCCAGGAAGGGACGGCGGCCGGGCGGTTCCCCGTCCGGCCGCCCCCACCGTCCCCTGGGACTCACTCGTTGTGCAGCACCTCCGCGATCGGCAGCCGCGCCGCCGACCGCGCCGGGACGAGCGCGCCCAGGACGGCGATCGCGACACCCGCGAAGGCGAGCCCGGTGAGCGGCAGGGCGTCCCAGATGTCGATCACCGACTCCGGGAAGACGATGCTCCCGACGTTCTCGACGAGCAGCCGGTGCGCCAGGATTCCGGCCGGGACGCCGATGACCGCGCTGACCGCGCCCTGCCAGGCCACCGAGGTGATCGTCATCGTCACCACCTGCCGGGGCGTCATCCCGATCGACTTGAGCATGCCGAGGTCCCGGCGGCGCTCACGGATGGTGAGCAGCAGGGTGTTGAAGACGCCGAGCGCGGCGACCACCGACAGCAGCACCGTGAAGGTCGTGGCGAAGCCGATGACCGCGACGACGGGACCCACCAGGTCGGGCGCGAACACCGAGGGCGACAGGCTCGGGTCGGCGGCGGTGACCGCCCGCTGGTAGGCCTCGGCGTCGGCGCCCTGGGCGAGCTTCACGTCGTACTCGACGGCGTGCGGGTCGTCGGTGAGCGCGGCCCGGGTGGCGTCGTTGGTGGCGAACGCCCGGGCGTTGCCCTGGCTCTCCTCGCCGACCACCGTGACGGTCAGGTGCCGTCCGTCCAGGTCCAGGGTGAGCCGGTCGCCGAGCTTCAGCCCGTGCTGCTTGAGGAAGGAGGGCCCGGCCTCGATCTCGTTCGGCCCGGTCGCCGGGCGGCCCTTCACGACGTCGAGGCGCTTGGGGTTGGCGATGTCGTCGCCGCTGTAGAAGTCGGCGAAGGCCGGCTGGGGGTAGCCGACCAGCCCGACCTGGACCAGCCCGCGGACGGAGACCCGTTCGGCGCCCGGGGTGGTCCGCAGCATCGTCTCGGTCTGGGCGGGGGTGAGCCGGGGCTCGGTCTTGTTGCCCGCGAAGTGGGCGGTCAGCACGCTGACGTGGGTGTGGCCGTCGCGGTGGTCCATCAGCTTGGTCAGGGTACTGCTCAGGCCGGTCGTCACCGTCACGGTGAGCACCCCGAGCACGATCGCCGCCATGGTGAGCGCGGTCCGGGCGGGGCGGGCGAAGGGCTGGCCGAGGCCGAGGCTGACGGCGCGCGGCAGCCGGGTGCCGGCCAGCCGGCGCTGGATCTTCAGCCCGCGCCCGGTGCGCGGCGCGCTGCCGGCCGAGATGGCCTGGGCGGCGGAGAGCCGGTGGGCGCGCGAGGCCGGGACGAGCGCGGCGAGGAGGACCAGCAGCGGCACGCTGACCAGGGTGGCGGCGGGCAGCCAGCCGGCCGGCTCGATCACGGCGGTGCCGGTGGTGATCCCCGAGAAGGCGGACTGGAGGATCGGGTACGACGCCGCCCAGCCGGCCGCCGTCCCGAGGACGGTGCCGACGACCGCAGGCACCGAGACCATCGTCAGGTAGACGGTGACCACCTGGCGCGGGGTGAAGCCGATCGACTTCAGCACACCGATGTGCCGGTAGCCGGAGACCACCGCGCCGCTCACCACGTTGCCGACGATCAGTGCGGCGACGACCAGGCCGAGCACGCCGAAGACCGTCATCAGCGGCAGGTAGGCGTCCGCGCCCGCCGAGAAGGCCTGCTTCAGCACCAGGTACGACTGCACGTTGGTGAGCGCGTCCTTCGGCAGGCCCGCGGTGACGCCGTCCATGGCGGAGGTGAGCCGCTGCTCGTCGGAGGCGTCGGAGAACCGGTAGAGCATCTGCCGGCCGACGGGGTGCAGGGCGGCCGCCTGCCCGGGGGTGACCCACCCGCCGGCGCTCTGGCTCATGCTGGTGGCGAAACCGACGACGGTGAGCCGTTCGCCGCCGCTGAGGGGCAGCTGCTGCTCCAGGAGCGCCTTCGCGAAGCCGCCGAACGGCTCGTTGATGACCACCTCGCCCGGCCCGGTGGCCCAGCGGCCCCCCAACAGTTGCGCCCGGTCCACCGGCCCGGCACCCGGGTCGGACCGGCCGACCAGGGTCAGCGTTCCGGGCGGGCGGCCGAGCCAGTCGCCGGAGATCTCCACCAGGGCCTGGTCGAACGGCCCGGCGGCCGCCTCGACGCCCGGCCGGTGGGCGGTGGCGGCCAGTTGCTCCGCCGAGGCCGCCGCCGGGTCGAAGGCGGCGACGACGTGGGCGCCGCGCTGCTGGGAGAACGCGTCGTCGAAGGGCGCCCGGGCGGCGCTGATCACCGCGAGGGCGAGCAGCACGGTGGTGGTGGAGCAGAAGACGACCAGACCGATCACCACGGTCTGCACCCGGCGGCGCTTCACGGCCGCCCGGGAGGCCCGCCACACGGCGCCGGTCACGACTGCGCCTCCAGCATCCGCTCGCGCGCCACCTTGCCGTCCGCGACCTCGACCAGCCGACTGGCGCAGCGGGTGGCCAGATTGGGGTCGTGGGTGACGATCAGCAGGGTCTGCCCGATCTGATTGAGGTCGATCAGCAGGTCCATCACCTGCTCGCCGGAGCGGCTGTCCAGCGCGCCGGTCGGCTCGTCCGCGAGCAGCAGGGCCGGGCGGTTCACCAGGGCCCGGGCCACCGCGACCCGTTGGCGTTCACCGCCGCTGAGCGCGGCCGGGTAGACGTCCTTGCGGTGCGCGACGCCGAGTTCGTCGAGCAGTTCCAGTGCGCGGCGGCGGGCCTGGCGGGCGGTGGTGCCGGTCAGTTGGGCGGCCAGGGCGACGTTGTCGAGGGCCGGGAGGTCGTCGATCAGGTTGAAGAACTGGAAGATCATGCCGATGTGGCGGCGGCGGAACAGTGCCAGCCCGGTCTCGTTCAGCTGCCCGAGGTCCTGCCCCTGCACCCGGACGGTGCCGGCGGTGGGCCGGTCCAGTCCGGCCACCATGTTCAGCAGGGTGGACTTGCCGCACCCGGAGGGGCCCATCACGGCGACCGCCTCGCCCGCCCGGATCCGCAGGTCGACGCCGTCGAGCGCCTTGGCGTCGCCGAACTCCTTGTGGACCCCGGACAGCTCGACGACGACCTGCGCGTCGTCCGGCCGGGAGGTCCCGTCGTGGTCGTTGCTCATGGTGGACGACGGTAGGCGGGGGCGCCGGGCCGGTACGTCCCACCCGGGGTGTAACCGCGCACCCCCGTAGTACCGGGGATGTACGGGCCCGGCACCCCCGGGTGACGCGGATCATGACGTGACCTGCGAAGCTGACGCCGTGTGGGGAACGGGAACGGAGTGGGCCGCCGTCGCGGTGGCCGGGGTGGCGTGCGCGGGCGCCGGCTGGCTGGCCGTGGCGCTGGCCCGGGCGCGGCGGCTGCACCGGGCGGCGATCGGCGAGCGCGGCTGGCTGCTGGAGCGGGAGCGGGAGAGCGCCGCCCGGACCGCCGTGGACGCCGAACGGAACCGGATCGCCGCCGAGTTGCACGACATCGTCAGCCACAACGTGAGCCTGATGGTGGTTCAGGCGGGCGCGGCGCGCGAGGTACTGGCCACCATGCCGGAGGAAGCGGCGGCGGCGATGGCCGCCGTCGAGGCCGCCGGCCGGGACGCGATGACCGAACTGCGGCACCTGCTGGGGCTGCTCGCCCCCGCCGCGGACGGCAGCGAGGAGCCGGTGCGGGAGGACTTCGCGCCGCAGCCGAGCCTGGGCCGACTGAGCCCGCTGGTCGACCGCTTCGCCTTCGCCGGGCTGCCGGTCGAGGTCCGGATCTCCGGCGAGCCGAGGCCGCTGCCGGCCGGGATCGACGTGACGGCGTACCGGATCGTCCAGGAGGCACTGACCAACGCGCTCAAGCACGGGACCGGGGTGACGGCCCAGGTGACGGTGCGCTACGCGGACCACTACCTGCGGGTCGAGGTGCTCAACAGCGGGCCGAGCGTGCTCGTCGGCGGACCGGCCGCCGCGCCCGGCGGCCCCGACGAGCCCGTCCCGTCGCCCCGCCGGGGCGACGGCGCCGGACGCGGGCTGATCGGCCTGCGCGAGCGCGTCGCCGTGTACGGCGGGGACCTGGACGCCCGGCGCCGGCTCGGCGGGGGCTACCGGGTCCGCGCCCGCATCCCGCTGGACCGGCCGTGACGGAACACCCGACGGAGGGCACCGTGGAAGAAGAGAAGGATCAGGAGCGCCGCCCCCGGGTGGTGATCGCCGACGACCAGGAGCTGGTGCGCACCGGTTTCCGGATGATCCTCACCGCGCGCGGCATCGACGTGGTCGCCGAGGCCGGCGACGGCGCCGAGGCGGTGGCCGCCGCCGTCCGGCACCGGCCGGACGTCGCCCTGCTGGACATCCGGATGCCCGGCATGGACGGCCTGGAGGCGGCCCGGCGCATCCTCGCCGGGGTGCCCGGCTGCCGGGTGATCATGCTGACCACCTTCGACCTGGACCACTACGTCTACGCCGCCCTGTCCGCGGGTGCCAGCGGCTTCCTGCTGAAGGACGTCACCTCCGCCCACCTCGCCGCCGCCGTACGGCTGGTGGACACCGGGGACGCCCTGCTCGCACCCTCGATCACCCGGCGGCTGGTCGAGCGGTTCGCGGCCGGCGCCCCGCGCCCGGCCCCCGGCGCCGACGGCCCGGCGCTGCACCGCGACCTCACCCCGCTGACCCCGCGCGAGGCGGAGGTGCTGGCCCTGCTCGGACGCGGGCTGTCCAACACCGAGCTGGCGCGCGAACTCACCCTGAGCGAGTCGACGGTGAAGACGCACGTGGCCCGGATCTTCGCCAAGTTGCACCTGCGCGACCGGGCGCAGGCGGTGGTCCTCGCCTACGAGACCGGGTTGGTCGCGCCGGGCGGCGCGGGCTGATCCCCAACTCGCCACAGTGACCGGACAGTTCGCATGACAATCAGCCGGCTCACTCATTAGAGCTAACTCCCCGTCGAATCCGCCTTTTTGCCAGTCCATGGGGGAACATCTGCATGTCCGCGCCCGAACGGAAGAACACCTCGGGCCGCATCACCCGGCATGACGAAGACCATTGGACAGGCCCGTGACCACCACTCCCCCCGTGTGGGACTGCCCCTTCCACCACACCGACGGCCTGGAGTTCGACCCCCTCCTCAAGCGACTGCTCACCGAGGCCCCGGTCGCCCGGATCCGGCTGCCGCACGGCGAGGGAGAGGCCTGGCTGGCCACCCGCTACGAGGACGTCCGGACGGTCACCACCGACCGCCGGTTCAGTCGCGCCGCGGGCATCGGCCGCGACCTGCCGCGGATGACGCCGGCCCCGATCGCCCAGGCCGAGGCCATCAACCTGATGGACCCGCCCGCCCACAACCGGCTGCGCCGCCTGGTCGCCCAGGGCTTCACCAACCGCCAGGTCGAGCGGATGCGCCCGGCCACCCAGCGGACCGTCGACGACTACTTCGACGAGATGGCGGAACACGGCTCCCCCGCCGACCTGATGCACTTCCTGGCCGGCCGGCTGCCGCTCACCACCATCTGCGAGCTGCTGGACATCCCCGCCGACGACCGCGCCGAACTGCGCGGCCACGCCGTCGCGATGATGCGGATGGGCCCGGGCAGCCGGGACGGCCAGGAGGCCGCCAAGACCGCCCTGCGCGCCTACTTCGGCGAGCTCACCGCCGCCCGCCGCGCCGACCCGGGCGAGGACCTGATCAGCGCGCTCGCCACCGCCCGCGACGGCGACGAACTGCTGGACGCCGACGAGCTGACCGTCATGGCGATGGTCCTGCTGGTCACCGGCCACGACACCAGCACCTACCAGCTCGGCAACATCACCTACACCCTGCTCACCCACCCCGAGCAGCTCGCCAAGCTCCGCGCCCAGCCCGACCTGCTGCCCCGCGCCCTGGAGGAGCTGCTGCGCTTCATCCCGTTCCGCCAGGGCGTCGGCATCGCCCGGGTCGCCACCGAGGACGTCGAGCTGGGCGGGGTGGCGATCCGGGCCGGCGAGGCGGTGCACGTCTCCTACCTGACCGCCAACCGCGACCCGGCCGTGTACGAGCGCCCCGACGAGCTGGACCTCGACCGCGGCGCGCCCACCCACATGGCCTTCGGCCACGGCCAGCACCACTGCCTCGGCTCGCACCTGGCCCGGATGGAGCTGAAGGTCGCCATCGGCACCCTGCTGCGGCGCTTCCCCGGCCTGCGCCTGGCCGTCGCACCGGCCGACCTCGACTGGGACTCCGGCTCGATCTGGCGCTTCCCGCGCACCCTGCCGGTGGCCTGGTAGCCGCCTCCCCGGCCGCCGCGCACCGCGCACCACCGCCCGCCTCCGCGCACCGCGCACCACCGCCCGCCGCCGCACGGCCGGCTTCACCGTTCCACGCATCCACCGGCCTGCCCCCAGGCCCCCCAGGGGAGACCCGCACCCATGGCAACACTCTGCCGCCCCGCCATCGCCGTGCCCGAGCACGTCATCACCCTCGACGAGACCCTGGACCTGGCCCGCGCCCTGCACGCCGGCCACCCCCAGCTCGGCCTGGCCCTGCGGCTGATCGAGAACACCGGCGTCCGCACCAGGCACCTGGTCCAGCCGATCGAGCGCACCCTCACCCACCCGGGCTTCACCGTCCGCAACGAGGTGTACGAGCGCGAGGCCAAGCGCCGCGTCCCCGAGGTCGTCGAACGCGCGCTCGCGTACGCCGAGCTGACCGCCCGGGACATCGACCTGATGGTCTACGTGTCCTGCACCGGCTTCATGATGCCGTCGATGACCGCCTGGCTGATCAACACCATGGGCTTCCGCTCCGACACCCGCCAGGTGCCGATCGCCCAGCTCGGCTGCGCGGCCGGCGGCGCCGCCGTCAACCGCGCGCACGACTTCTGCCGCGCCTACCCCGGCGCCAACGTGCTCATCGTCGCCTGCGAGTTCTGCTCGCTCTGCTACCAGCCGACCGACCTCGGCGTCGGCTCGCTGCTCTCCAACGGCCTGTTCGGGGACGCGGTGGCCGCCGTGGTGATGCGCGGGCACGGCGGGCACGGCGTGCAGGTCGAACGCAACGGCTCGCACCTCGTCCCGGACACCGAGGACTGGATCTCCTACGGGGTGAAGGAGACCGGCTTCCATTTCCAGCTCGACAAGCGGGTGCCCGGCACGATGGAGATGCTCGCGCCCGCACTGCGCGGCCTGGCCGGCGAGCACGGCTGGGACGTCTCCGGGCTCGGCTTCTACATCGTGCACGCCGGCGGCCCGCGCATCCTGGACGACCTGTGCCGCTTCCTCGACCTGGAGCCGGCCACCTTCCGCTACAGCCGCGCAACGCTCACCGAGCGCGGCAACATCGCCAGTGCCGTCGTCTTCGACGCGCTGTCCCGGCTGTTCGACGACGGCGGCGTCCCCGAGGGCACCACCGGGCTGATCGCCGGCTTCGGACCGGGCATCACCGCCGAGATCTCCCTGGGGAGTTGGGTCGGCACGCCGGTCGATCCGGTGCGCCCCCCACGGCCGCGCGCCCTCTCCACCTCCGGCATCGCCCTCGTCCATCCGACCGTCCCCCGCCGTTTCCCGGCCGGCACTACGATCACCGAATGACCGATACCACGGACCGCACCGACGCCTCCGTCAGAGCCGCCGAACTCGCCTCCCGCTTCCCGGCGTTGCACGCGCCGCAGTACTGGAGCTGGGGACGGTACGACGCGCAGTTCTCCACCGAGCTGCCGCCGGACGGCCTGGTCACCAACATCCACCTGGTCGGCTTCGCGGACGGCGAGGTGGTGCTCTGCCGGGACGACCAGGACCACTGGTTCCTGCCCGGCGGCACCCGGGAGCAGGACGAGAGCGTCGCCGCCTGCCTGGAGCGCGAGCTGCGCGAGGAGGCGGGCGCCCGGCTGGTCGGCGAGCCGGGCTGGCTGGGCGCGCACCGCTGCCGCACCGACGACCCGGTGCCGTACCGGCCGTGGCAGCCGCACCCGGAGAAGGCCTGGCTGTGGGGCTGGGGCGAGGTCGTGCTGGACTCCTCGCCGACCAACCCGGCGGACGGCGAGCAGGTGGTCGAGGTCCGCGCCGTCCCGGCGGCCGAGGCGCAGCGGCTGCTGCTGACCGGGCACGAGGCCTGGTGGGGCGAGCTGGTCGGGCTGGCGGTGGAGCTGCGGCGCCGGGCCGGCCTGGGATAGGACCCGTCACGGGCAGGGCTCGTCACGGGCGGGACCGGTCACGGGCGGGGGCGGTCACGGGCGGGGCGGGGCCCGTCACCCGCGCGGCCGGGGTATTCCCGCTCCGGGGAAGGATCACCGGAATGGCCGAACAGCAGGGGCATATGTCCGATTTGTGGTGATATGAATCACCCATGGACACCTCTTCGCTGACCGCGTCACCGTTGGCCGCGACCGACTACCCGCTGCTCAACATCTTCTGGACGATGCTGGAGCTGTTCGTCTGGATCCTCTGGTTCTTCCTGCTGTTCAAGATCATCACGGACATCTTCCGCAGCCACGACCTCAGCGGCTGGGGCAAGGCCGGCTGGCTGATCCTGGTGATCCTCCTGCCCCTGATCGGCGTCCTCATCTACCTGATCGCCCGCGGGCAGTCGATGGGCCGGCGCGACATCGAACAGGCCAGACAGAACGACGCCGCGTTCAAGGCCTACATCCGGGACGCGGCGGCGTCCGACGCGGCCGGCGGCGGCGGCGCCGGCCACGTCGACGACCTGGCGAAACTGGCGGACCTGAAGGAGAAGGGCGCCATCTCCGAGGAGGAGTACCAGAAGGCCAAGGACAAGATCCTGACCTGACCGGAGCGGTGCCCCGGCACGGTGACCGGTACGACGGCGGGGCCGGTGGACGTGGTGTCCACC
>NZ_JBHWCL010000152.1:0-23784 GCF_042735125.1 Kitasatospora sp. NPDC059599
TGCTCCACGCCGTACTCGTCCAGCTCCGACAGGAGACCGTCCACACCCTCCCGGTCGGTGGTGTGGTCGTCCGCGAAACGACGGTCACCCGTCGCGTCCGGCACGTACTTCACACAGACGACGATCCTCAAGCTCATGAGCGGTTCTCCTGTCACGGGTGCACGGGTGCACTGGATCCATGGCCTCAGGTCATGCCGAGGGTACTGAGTGCCAAGTCCGGCCCGGCCGCGACCCGCGCGCCGCGAGCACCACCTGGACCGGCGTACCGTGCCGGCTCTCTTCGACTGGCGTCAGAGGCTCCACGGAGAGAATACGGCACTCAGTACCCCTGGTAAAGGCACTCAGTACCCTTCCTGGTGTCCCGGGGGCCTCGGGCCGTCCGGGCCGCCCCCCTGCTCCGTGCCGCCGAGGGCGACGGCCGCCTCCCCGGTGTGGACGCGGAAGGTCAGCGACTCCTGGAGGTAGAGCCGGACGGTGTCGGCGTCGTGCGCGAGGTAGCCGACCGAGACGTCCTGGCCGAGGACGAGTTCGAAGTCGCCGCCCCGGGTGGAGAGCAGGAAGGCACCCTCGATGGCGGGGGCCCAGATGATGTCGCCGTCGAGCAGGCGGGCCAGGTGGTTGTGCACGGGGTAGCCGTGGTCGCTGGTCTCGTTGACGGCGGTGAAGGCGGCGGCTCCGAGCAGGAGCGAGTACGGGCCGCCGACGCCGGCCAGCCGCAGGGAGGTGAGGGCGCGGCTGACGGCCTCGGGGTACTCGCGGACGTCCTCGGGGAGCGGGACCGGCGGGTTGGTCGCGCCGGCCCGGATGCCCTCGATGGAGGCGGCGCGGTAGCCCTCGAAGACGGCCCGGTCCTCGGCGAGGGCGAGGGTGCGGGCGGCGTCCTTGACCGGCTGCCAGTCGGAGTCCCGGGAGCCGCGCTCGACGTCGTCCACGGCCGCGCGCGAGACGGTGAAGGGCACCCGCAGTTCGACCACCGGACGGCTGGCGCGGGCCTGCGCCCGGACGCCGTCGAGGGGTGGCTCGATGCCGGTCAGGTGGCCGGTGCCGACGGCGGCGAGCCCGGCGCCCTCGGGCCCGGTCAGGTCGACCACCCGGCGGCCGGCGATGTGCAGTTCGAAGGTCTGGCGGGCCTCCTCCTCGATCTCCTCCCAGGCCGGGGCGGAGACCGGGGCGAGGTCCCGGTGGAGGTTGTTCATGCGCGGGGTCCTGTTCCGGGCTGCTGTCGGGGGGTCTGCTTGAGGCTGCCGATGCCCAGCGAGCCGTCGGCGGCGGGCCGTGCGGTGCCCGGCGGGCCGTCGACTGCGGGCGGTGCGGTGCCCGGCGCCGGCGGCGGGGAGCCGAGGAAGTCGGCGGTCGGGACGAAGAACAGCGAGCCGGTGACGGCCGTGGAGAAGTCGAGCAGCCGGTCGGTGGTGCCGGGCGGGTCGCCGACGAACATGTTGCGCAGCATCTCCTCGGTCACCCCGGGGTCGCGCGCGTAGCCGATGAAGTAGGTGCCGGACTCACCGCCGTGCGCGAAGGAGCCGAAGGCCATGTTGAAGCGGACGATCTTCCGCTCCTCGCCGTCCGGGCCGGTGATCACGGTGAGCGCGACGTGCGAGTCTGCGGGTTTGACGTCGTCGGCCAGTTCGATGTCGGTGAGCTTGGTCCGGCCGACCGCGCCCTCCTGCTCCTCGACGCTCAGCTCGTTCCACTTGTCCAGCCGGTGCAGGTACTTCTGGACGACGACGTAGCTGCCGCCGGCGAAGCCCCGGTCCTCCGCGCCGACCAGCGCGGCGGTCACGGCGGCCCGGCCTTCGGGGTTCTCGGTGCCGTCCACGAAGCCGAGCAGGTCCCGGTCGTCGAAGTAGCGGAAGCCCTGGACGGAGTCGACCACGACGGCCGCCCCGGCGAGCCGGTCGGTGAGCTGCCCGGCCAGCTCGAAGCAGAGGTCCATCCGCTCGGCCCGCAGGTGCAGCAGCAGGTCACCGGGGGTGGCCGGGGCCCGGTGGCGGGTGCCGGCCACCTCCCGGAAGGGGTGCAGGGCGGCGGGCCGGGGGCCGTCGAAGAGCCGGTCCCAGAGCGCGGAGCCGATGCCGGTGACGCAGGTGAGGCCGCCTTCGGGGGCCCGGAAGCCGACCGAGCGGCGCAGTCCGGCGAGGTCGGGCAGCAGGTCGCGGACGGCGTCCTCGCCCCCCGGTCCGACGGTGAGCACCAGGAAGATCGCCGCGCCGGTCAGCGGCGAGAGCACGGCCTGCGGTTCGGGCCGGGGCCGAGGTTCAGGCACGTCCTGCGGGTCGGACTGGGCCTGCGGTTCGGGCTGCATGTCGTGGTCCTCCTCGGGGCGCCGGGCTCAGGACACCGTGCCGACGACCGGATGGACCACCATCAATCTGATCATGGGAATGATTACATCGCAGAGCGGACAATTCGGCGCGGCCGACACGCATCCGGACGAACCCGACGGCCCCCGGGCACTTCCGGGCCGCCGCCGGGGCACGGCGAGGGCGGGTGCGCCGCATCGCGCACCCGCCCCTCGGCCTTCCGTCCCGACCGGTCAGCCCCGCAGGGCCGCCAGCTGCTGTTCGAACGGCACCACCTGTTCGGGCACCGCCGGCACCGCCGGGGCCGCCGGAGCCCGGCCGGACAGCAGCGCCGCCAGCTCGCCCGCCGCGCGGTCGATCCGGCGCGGCAGTCCGTCGGTGAGGCCGTCCCCGGACGCGCCCCAGTCGTCGGTGGCCGCGTAGACGGCCGTCGGCAGCACCACCGCACGCAGGTAGCCGAAGAGCGGGCGCACGGCGTGTTCCAGGGCGAGCGAGTGCCGGGGCGTGCCGCCGGTGGCGGCGATCAGCACCGGCTTGCCGGTCAGCGCGTCGTTGTCGATCACGTCGAAGAAGGACTTGAACAGTCCGCTGTAGGACGCCGTGAAGATCGGCGTCACCGCGATCAGTCCGTCCGCCTCCGTGACCGTCTCGACCGCCTCGCGCAGCGCGGCGCCGGGGAAACCGGTCACGAGGTTGTTCGCGATCTCCACGGCCAGGTCGCGCAGTTCGACCACGGTGACGTCCACCTCCCGCCCCTCCAGGGCGAGTCGGCGCACGGTCGAGTCGGCGAGCCGGTCGGCCAGCAGGCGCGTCGAGGACGGCTTGCTCAGCCCGGCGCTCACCACCACCAGCTTGTACGCGGTCACTTGGACGCCTCCACCTTCTCCTCGTCGGCCTTCTCGTCGGCCTTCCGGTCGCGGGCCGCGACCAGCGCGGCGTGGGTCGGCCCGTCCGGCACCTGCGCCGGGCGGCCCTTGGCGAACTCCTCGCGCAGCACCGGCACGACCTCCTCGCCGAGCAGGTCCAGCTGCTCCAGGACGGTCTTCAGCGGCAGACCGGCGTGGTCCATCAGGAACAGCTGACGCTGGTAGTCGCCGAAGGTCTCGCGGAAGGTCAGCGTCTTCTCGATGACCTCCTGCGGGCTGCCGACGGCCAGCGGGGTCTGCTCGGTGAACTCCTCCAGCGAGGGCCCGTGGCCGTACACCGGCGCGTTGTCGAAGTACGGACGGAACTCGCGCACCGCGTCCTGGGAGTTCTTCCGCATGAACACCTGCCCGCCGAGCCCGACGACCGCCTGCTCGGGCGTGCCGTGTCCGTAGTGGGCGTAGCGCTCGCGGTAGAGGTTCACCAGCTTCCGGAAGTGCTCCTTGGGCCAGAAGATGTTGTTCGCGAAGAAGCCGTCCCCGTAGTAGGCGGCCTGCTCGGCGATCTCGGGGCTGCGGATCGAGCCGTGCCAGACGAACGGCGGGACGTCGTCCAGCGGGCGCGGTGTGGCGGTGAAGCCCTGCAGCGGGGTGCGGAAGCGGCCCTGCCAGTCCACGACCTCCTCGCGCCACAGCTGGTGCAGCAGCGCGTAGTTCTCGACCGCGAGCGGGATGCCCTGGCGGATGTCCTTGCCGAACCAGGGGTAGACCGGGCCGGTGTTGCCGCGGCCCATCATGACGTCCACCCGGCCCTCGGCCAGGTGCTGCAGCATCGCGAAGTCCTCCGCGATCTTCACCGGGTCGTTGGTGGTGATCAGGGTCGTCGAGGTGGACAGGATGATGCGGTCGGTCTGCGCGGCGATGTAGCCGAGCATGGTCGTCGGGGAGGACGGGACGAACGGCGGGTTGTGGTGCTCGCCGGTCGCGAAGACGTCCAGGCCGACCTCCTCGGCCTTGCGGGCGATCGCCACCATGGCCTTGATCCGCTCGTGCTCGCTCGGGGTGCGGCCGGTGGTGGGGTCGGTCGTCACGTCGCCGACGGAGAAGATTCCGAACTGCATGCTGATCACCACGTCCCAGGTAGTCCAACTTTCAACCACCTTAGCAGCCGGGTGGGGCCGGGTATTCCCGCCCACAATGGAAGGGAGGCGGGGCGTCGACGATCGGCGGGGACTCCGGAAAGGGCGGCGGACGATGGCGCCGTACATCGCGGTGAGCGCGCTGAGCCACGAGGGCCTGGTGCGGGAGCACAACGAGGACAGCCTCACGGTCGGCCCCTGGACGCTCTGCGCCACGGTCACCAGCAACCCGCAGACCCTGCTGTTCCCGCTCGGCCCGCCCTGCGTGGTCGCGGTGGCCGACGGCCTGGGCGGCCATCCCGGCGGCGAGGTGGCCAGCGCCGTCGTCGCGCGCCGGCTCGCCGCCGACGGGGACGCCCTCGACGGCGAGGAGGCCGTCCGGGAGGAACTGCAGGAGTGCAACCGGGCCGTCTACGCGGCCGCCGCCGGGGAGCCGGAACTCGCCGCGATGGGCACCACCGTCGCCGGGCTGGTGCTGCTGCCCGAGCGGGCGGTGGTCTTCAACGTCGGCGACAGCCGGGTCTACCGGATCACCGGGGACGGGCTGCGCCGGGTGAGCGTCGACGACAGTCCGCCGCTGCCGCCCGGCCGGCGCACCACCTCGATGGTCACCCAGACCCTCGGCGGCTCGCTCGGGCTCACCTTCGTCGAACCGCACGTCCGGGTGGCCCCGCTGGCGCCCGGCGACCGGTACCTGATCTGCAGCGACGGCCTGACCGACCCGGTGCCCGAGGAGGAGCTGGCCGAGGTGCTGGCCCGGTCCGAGGACGGCGGCGAACGGTCCGACGGCAAGGCCGCGTTCGAGCTCTGGAAGGCGGCGATCGAGGCCGGCGGGCCGGACAACATCACCCTGGCGCTGGTGCGGCTCGGCGGGTAGCGGGCCGGGGCGTCGGCACCGGCGAGCCCGCCGGGGCCGCAGGTCCCCGGCACCCGCGGAACGCAACGGGAACGGACCCGCCCCGGCGGGGCGCCGAAGCGCTCCGCCGGGGCGGTCACCTGTCCGTTCGCCGTCTTCGGCTCACATTTCGCTCGTGACGGTCACCCCGCTGAAGCCCTGCTGGGCGTAGAGGCTGAAGTAGACGTAGCCCGCCGGCGGGTTCGTCACGGTCAGCGTCTCGGAGTTGTCCGGGCCCGCCGAGCGCGTGGCGTAGCCGTCGGTGTACGCCCAGCCCGCCGGGTTGTAGTAGAGGTCACCGTTGCCGGTGCCGCCGCTGCTGGTGATCTTCACCTGCTTGGTGCCGGCCGGCACCAGGAGGTAGAAGTGCGCGTAGTTGCCCGTGGTGGCCGCGACGTTGCTGCGGGCGCAGCCGGCGTCCAGCTGCCGGGTGTCGGCCGCGGTGCACTCCGGCACCTGCGGGACCGTCGGGCCGGTGGCGCAGGCACCGCTCGCGCACGCGGTCAGCCAGCTGTCGAAGCCGGCGTCGTAGCGGGTGCCGATGGTGGTCTTCAGCAGGGTGCGGGCGCCGGCCCAGTCCCCCACCCGGTACTTGGCGAGGACCGCGTCCATGTCGGGACGGTGCTGCTCCAGCATGTAGCGGACGGCGAGGTAGCCCCACCGGTAGACCCGGTCCTGGTCGCCGTAGGCGGTGTCGAAGAGGTCGCTCAGCTTGTAGGTGTGGCGTCCGGCCGCCGCGATGGCGGCGTCGTTGGTCACCTTCCGGTAGGAGTAGGAGACGTACTCGGCGAAGCCCTCGACCCACCAGACGGTCGGGGTGGTCATGCCGGCGTTGAAGTCGCCGTACATGTCGAACCGGCCGTCGAGGTAGTGGGTGTACTCGTGGTTGAGGTTCCAGATCTCGAAGGACGGGCGGGCCCACTCGGCCTCGTAGCAGAGGAAGCGCGGCTGGTTGCCGGCCTTCGCCGGGTCGCCCTCCAGGTACATGCCGCCGTTGTTGGTGTCGATGCCGTAGATGGCGGCGGCGAGCACCTGGTAGTCGAGCGAGGAGTGGAAGACCACGACCTCGATCGTGTTGTTCCCGTCGTCCTTGACCGGACCGTTGTCCTTGACCACCGAGTGGAAGTAGGCGTCCTGACCGGTCAGGCTGGTACAGGCGGTGCCCAGCTGGGTGCTGTCCAGCGCCTGCGCGATCAGCTTGATGCTCGGGCTGCAGGTGTAGTTCACCGTCAGCACGCCGGCCTTGAGCTGGTCGGCGGCGTTGCAGGTGCCGTAGTACGAGCAGTTGGCGGCGTCGTAGTAGCCGACCGCGTCGGCGACCGCGGCCCACTGGAAGACGGTGCGGCCGTTCGGCGCGGACTTCGCGACCAGGTCCTTGGCGAGCGGACGGACCTTGGCCTGGAGGGCCGTGTCCTTCAGGAAGCGGGTCAGCTCCTTGGTCGCGTTGTAGACCAGCACGCCGAAGTCGCCGCCGAGCAGGTCGTTGTTGCGGGTCGCGAAGGCGGCGAGGGCGTCCAGGACGCTCGGGTCGGCCTCGACGGCCGCGTCGAAGCCGGCCACCTGGTGACCGCGGAACAGCACGGTGAACGCCGGGTTCACCGACCAGGCCATGCCGGCCGGGTTCCAGGTGGCGCTGTCGTAGTCGGTCAGCAGCCGCTTGACGACCGGGAGGTAGCGGACGTTCTCCTGCGCGCTGTCGATCAGGGTGACGGCCTCGCCGAGGATCGGCGCGTTGCCGGCACCGACGTCGCGCGAGTGCGCGCCGCCGAAGAACGCGTCCAGGCCGGAGCGGATCGCCGTCTGCAGGGCGGTGCCGTACGTGCCGACGTCACCCGGGTGGTACCACTGCGCGAAGTAGCCGGCGCGCAGGAAGAGCACCAACTGCTCGACGGAGGTGGAGTTGTCGCCCGGGTAGCTGCCCGCCGCGTCGCGCAGCGCGTACGCGACCGTGGTCATCTGCTCCTCGCGGAACGCGCCGCGGGCGTCGCCGCCGGTGAGCTGGAAGAGGCTGTTGATGCACTGGATGTCGGCGGCCTTGATGTGCTGGACCAGGTCGCTGCCGGTCCGGCCGGTGAAGTCGCCGGTGTTGCAGGCCTGTTCGGCCGCCGCCAGGCTGCGGGCCTGCGTAGCCTGCCGGGCCTCGGCCGGCCGGGTGTCCAGCGGCAGCGGGGCGCGCTGGTCGGCGGAGGCGAACTGCCGCTCGCCGACGCCCCGTTCGAGGGTACCCCGCACAGGGGTGCCGGTGGCGGGCTGCGGCGCCGGTCCGGCGGAGCCGGCGGGGGCGGGCGCGCCACCGGGGGCGGCGGCGGGCGCGGCCTGGCTCTGCGGCGCGAACAGGCCGACCGCCAGGAAGAGGGACAGGAACAGCGTCAGCAATCGTGCCGGCTGCGCGATGCGCAGCAGACGTGAAGGACTCACGTGGGGGCCTCCGGGCCGTCGTCGGCCGCGATTGGGGCGCGGCCGGTGGGGGGCGAGGACCGTTGGTGGCGGTGCCGCGTGGGGGCGGTTCCGCCATGGACACGGTGGGGAGTGTGACATGTACCATGGCACACATCACATGGCCTTGTGAACCCTGGCTACTGTGTGCAGTTTGCGGGGAAAACGCGCGAAAGCCGTGGTGACGGTTCGTCACCACGGCCTCCGGGCCCGCCGGTTGCCGCGTCCGCGCGACGTGCGCGGTCGCCGTCCGCGCCACGTGCGCGGTCGCCGCGTGCGTGCTACTTGCGCAGCAAGAGGATCACACCCGCCGTCGCGAGGCCGACCACGACGGCGGCCACGCCGTACGCCAGGCGGTGCGCCCGCACCACCGGCAGGAAGCGGTCCACCGCGTAGCGGCCCGGGCCGGTCAGCGCGAGCGCGGCCGCACCGGCGGTCAGCAGCAGCTCGTACTCGCTGCCCTTCGGAGCGAAGAAGCCGCCGCCCCAGGTGACGGCGATCGCGTTGACCATCGTGCCGACGATCGCGGCGCCCGCCAGCGGGGTCAACAGGCCGACGGCCAGGGCGAGTCCGCCCAGCGTCTCGGTGAGGCCGGCCACCACGGCCATGGCGTTGCCGGCCGGGTAGCCGCTCATGGTGAAGAACTGACCGGTGCCGTCGATCCCGCCGCCGCCGAACCAGCCGAACAGTTTCTGGCTGCCGTGCGCGGCCATCGTCAGGCCGAGGACGAGGCGCAGGAGCAGGAGTCCGGCGTCGTAGGCGTGCGGGGAGGTCGCCGCGGGGCCGGAAGTCTCCCGGACCGGGCGGACGGTGGGGCTGGTGGCGGCGGTCGTGCTCGGGCTGCTGCTCGGCATGCGCGTCTCCATCGATCGGGGTCGGTCGGTCGCCGCCGGCCTGGGCCGGCGCGCGTGCGTGTGGTGGGGCGGCGGGCGGGGGTCGTCACCCCGGCGCCATTGTTCAAATTTGAACCTGCCGCTCCCCCGACCGTACCTTGGAGTTCGAATTTGAACAACTGACGGTCCGTGGGCGACTCGCGGCCCCCACCCGGCCCGGGGCAGGGTGGAGGCATGTCCCCACGCAGGCAACACCAGCGGGCCGTGCGCACCGGCACCCCGTACCCCGAGGCCCTGGCCGCCTTCGACGAACGCGTCCGACTGATCACCCCCGACCAGTGGGACTCCCCCACCCCGTGCAGCGACTGGTCCGTCCGCGACCTGGTCAACCACCTCACCGGCGAACAGCTCTGGGTTCCCGAACTGCTGATGGGGGCCACCATCGGCGAGGTCGGCGGCCGCTTCGACGGCGACGTGCTCGGCGCGGACCCGGTCGCCGCCTGGACCGACGCCGCCGAGGCCGCCCGCCAGGCCTGGGCCGTCCCCGGCGCCGCCGACCTGACCGTCCACCTCTCCTTCGGGGACGTCTCCGGCCAGTACTACCTGGACCAGCTCACCACCGACCTGGCGATCCACACCTGGGACCTCGCCGAAGGCACCGGACGGCGCACCCGGCTCCCGGCGGTACTCGTCGACTTCGCGCTCGGCCAGATCTCCGGCTACGGCGACCTCTCCGGCAGCGGGCTCTTCGACCCGCCGCTGCCGGTGCCCGAGGACGCCGACCCGCAGACCCGGCTGCTCGGCCTCACCGGGCGGCGGGGCGGAGGGTGACCGCCCGCTCACCCGGCTGACCGGCGCGACGCCGGATACTGGAAGGCACGGGGGCCAGTTTCCGTGCGAGAGGCGGGCGAGCCATGAGCCGCAGGCCGGACATCCTCGGCGAGTTCACCGCCGACCACCGGGCCGTCACCGAGCTGCTCGACGCGATCGCGGCCGCCCCGGCCGGCAGCACCGACCGCGGCGACCTGGTCACCAGGCTGACCGACCTGCTGTTCGCCCACTGCGCCGCCGAGGAGGAACACCTCTTCCCGGTCGTGCAGCACGACGTGCCCGATGGCGGGGCACTGGTGTTCAGCAGCATCCACGACCACCTGGCGATCGGGCAGTACCTCTCCGACCTACAGGCACTCCGCCCGGCCGACCCCGCCTTCGACACCCTGCTGCGCGGCCTCGACGACACCCTCCGGCGCCACCTGCGCGGCGAGGAGGAGCAGCTCTTCCGCGCGGCCCGCAAGACCCTGCCCGCCACCGCCCGCGCCGCACTCGGCGACCGGCTGCGCGCCGAGCGCGAGACGCTCGGAACGGCCGACTGACCGCGGGCCCGCCGTCGATCACGGCTGCCCCGCGGTCAGTGCGCCCAGGCCGTGACACCGCCCCCGACGGTCAGGGCTTCGGCCCGATCACCGCGAACCGGGCGCCCTCGTGGTCCCGCAGCCGGGCCACCCGCCCGTACGGGGAGTCGAAGACCGGGCCCAGCGCCGCGCCACCCAGCTCGACCGCCCGGGCCAGCGCCTTGTCGGTGTCCGGGACGGCGAAGGACACCTCCCAGTGCGGGGGCATCCCCGCCGGGCCGCTCGACTCCTCCCTGGCCAGCGCGGCGACGCTGTTCCCCTCGGCGCGCAGCACCACCCGGTCGTGCTCCCAGCGGACGTCGAAGCGCTCCGGGTCACGGCCGTCCCAGCGGAACACCTCGCCGTAGAACAGCGCCGCCGCGAACGGGTCGGGGGTCCGCAGCTCGATCCAGACCGGGGCCCCCGGCAGCTCCAGCTTGCGGGCCCGGCCCAGCGGGCCCTCCCAGATCCCGAACACGGCACCCGCCGGGTCGGCCGCGAACGCCACCCGTCCGGAGTCGAAGGCCAGCGGGCCGATCGCGAGCGTCGCACCGCGCTCGCGCACCGCGTCGGCGGCCGCGTCGGCGCTCTCCGTCCCGAAGTAGCTGGTCCAGGCGACCGGGATCGCCCCTTCGCCCGCGACCCCGAGGCCGGCCACCGCCTCGCCGTCGACCACCGCGTGCACGTACGGCCCGAAGTGGTCCGGGCCGGTCTCGAACTCCCACCCGAGCAGCGGTCCGTAGAACGCCTTGGCCCCGTCCAGGTCCCGGGACATCAGGCTCACCCAGCACGGAACGGCCGGCACACAACGCACCCTCGCGGTCTCACCGCTGCCCATCGCGGACCTCCTCGCCCACCCGGCCGCCGGGCCCCTCCCGACTCCCGCGGCCCACCGGCCGCCCGGGACGCCCACAGCCTAGGCCGCGAGCCCTGACACCCCGGGGAAGCCATGCCCGGGATCAGCGCACCCAGTTCTTCAGCGGCTCGGTGTCCAGGGAGATCCCCACCGGGTCCGGCAGCCGCACGGTCCTGCCGAAGGGGAGGGTCCGGACGCTCTCGTAGCGGACGCCGTCCGGCTGGCTGTGGACGACGACCTCGGCGGAGTCCCGGTCGATCAGCAGGTAGACCGGGATACCGGCCTCGGCGTAGGCGCGGGGCTTCTCGACGCGCTCCCGACGATCGGTGTCGGAGTCGAACGAAGTGACCTCCGTGACCATCAGCACGTCCTCGGTCGTGGCCCAGTCTCCCCGCCCCACAAAGGCATCGGCATCGGCGAGCGTGCCGTCCGGGCGAGCGAACCCACCCCGGTAGCCCTCGATCTTCAGCCCCTGGTCATGTACGTAGAGCTCCGGCCGGGCCTGAATGCAGATCCGGTTGAGCCACTGGACGATGCGGCCGTGGTCGCCGTCTGGCACGGGCTTGATCCCCAGCTTCCCGTTGATGAACTCCAGCCGGATGCCTTCGACGGTCCGGCCCAGATGACGGGCGAACTCCTCGAACTGCTCGGGCAGCATCTGCGGGCGCTCGGAGATCGCGGTCACGGGCCTTCCTCCTTCGCCTGGGCACCCCCCGGGTCAACGCACGCGCCGGCGAGTGGTTACGGGCTTTCCGGCTTACGACGATAGCGCGCGCCACGGCCCCGGAACCGGCCGTCACGCCTCGCGGGCGGCCTCGCGCGAGAGCTTGAGGGTGGTCTGCAGGGCGAGGAGGTAGCCCGCGTGCATGCGCTCGGCGGCAGCCTCCTCGGCGTCGCCGCCGCCGAGGTCGAGTTCGCCGCGGAAGGTCAGGGTGAGGCCGTCCTCGTCCTCGTCGATGTCGTTGTGGATCACCCAGGTGGCGACCTCGTCGCGGCGGAAGAAGCTGACCCGGGTCTTCGGGTGGAAGACGATCTCCTCGCGGACCCGCTCCCCGTGGAAGACGACCTCCCGCACCAGACCGTTCCCGGTGCGCTCCAGGACGGTGCACTCGTCCATCGCGGCGACGAAGGGCACCGCGTTCTCGGCCTTGCGCAGCAGGCCGGCCCAGACGTCGTCACGAGTGAGGGGCGTCTCGTCGGGGTTCGCCGGGTCGTTGACGCGCACGGTCTGGCTGATGACTCGCATGGCTTGCTCCCCTGGTCGCCTCGGTCGCGCATTATTTGCGCGGCCAATCATTTTGCTTGCGCGGCCAAGTAAACGCCTCGACCGCTGTCGGCGCAAGGGGAATCCACCCGATGGCCACAGGTCACCCTCGGTCACCCGCAGGCTGACTGCCCATTGATTGCCCATACAATGACCGCGTGCGCGATCCAAGGAACCAGCCCCTCGCCGAGGCGGGCGGCACCAGCCAGGCCATCGCCCGGGTCTCCCGGCTGCACCGGGCCAACGCCGAACGCCTGCTGCGCCCCCACGGCCTGCACGCCGGCCAGGAGCTGCTGATGATGCTGCTCTGGGAGCGCGGGCCGCAGCCGCAGGCGGCGCTGATCGAGGAGCTCGGGGTGGACGCCTCCACCGTGACGCGGATGGTGCAGCGCCTGGAGCAGGCGGGGTTCCTGCGCCGGCGGCGCAGCGAGACCGACCGGAGGGCCGTGGTGGTCGAGGCGACGGCGGCCGCCTGCGCGTTGCGCGACCGGGTCGCGCGGTCCTGGCGGGAGCTGGAGGCGATCACGCTGGCCGGACTCGACGAGGCCGACCGGGCCGCGCTGACGCGTCTGCTGGAGCGACTGGAGAGCAATCTGACCGCCGTCGACGAGGATCCCGGGGCGAGGACCGACGAGGACCCCGGAGCCGCGGCGATGTGACGCAGGCCACATCGTGGGAGGAAATTCCGGGGACAGATTCCCCGTTTTCGACTACGTTGGCAGAAGCGGGGAGAATTTCCCCGGTATCCTGGAGGAGCAGTCGTCGTGACCACCGCCGCCGAAGAGTCGGTCCGTCCCGCGGGGAGCACCCGTACGCCGAAGTTGCGTGCGGATGCGAGCCGGAACCGGGAGCGGATCGTACTGGCGGCCCGGGACGCGTTCGTCGAGCACGGTGCGGACGCACCGCTGGACGAGATCGCGAAGCGGGCAGGGGTCGGCAATGCCACTCTCTACCGGAACTTCCCGGACCGGATGGCACTGATCCGCGAGGTGGTCCTGCTCGTCAAGAACCGCATCCTGGGTCTCGCCGAGACGGCGACGGTGGAGGCGGAAGCTCCTGACGGCGGTGGCCCGTTCGATGCTCTGCAGCGGTTCGCGCACGCGACCGTCGCGGAGAAGG
This sequence comes from Kitasatospora sp. NPDC059599, assembly GCF_042735125.1. Classification (NCBI taxonomy): domain Bacteria; kingdom Bacillati; phylum Actinomycetota; class Actinomycetes; order Kitasatosporales; family Streptomycetaceae; genus Kitasatospora; species Kitasatospora sp. NPDC059599. The sequence goes on from NZ_JBHWCL010000152.1 coordinate 13,100, forward strand.
TCGGCGGCCTCTGCACACTGTTCAGCAGTCACGTCGACCCGCACGACCCGGAGTTGGCCGAGATCCGGGAGCGTCTGCAGTCCGCGGTGGGCGGGCTGATGGAGCGCGCCCGGGCCGCGGGCGAACTCCGGCCGGACGTCGACCACGGCGACCTGTTCATCGCAATGAGCCAGCTGACCCGGCCGCTGCCGAACACCTCGTGCCTGCTGCTCGACGACTTCGTGCACCGGCACCTGCAGATCTTCCTGGACGGCCTGCGCACGCCGGCCCGTTCGGTCCTGCCCGGCCGGGCCGCGACCTTCGACGACTTCCAGCCCCGGAACCGACCGATCCACCACACCTGATCCGAGACCCGATCCGACCGGCACACCCGATCCGACCGACGGCACCGGGCGGCCCGCGCTCCTGAGCGGCACCGCCCCGAGCCTGCCCGCGCACGCGCTCCGAGCACCTTTCACCGTACGGCAACCCGGTGTTCCCGTACGGCAGTCGACCGTTCACGCACACCACGCACCGTGAAGTGAGTACCCCCATGTCCCGAACCGACGCCCGACCGGCGACACTGCCCGATCCCCAGCGCTGGAAGGCGCTGATATTCATCGGCCTCGCCCAGCTGATGGTCGTCCTCGACGCGACCATCGTGAACATCGCCCTCCCCTCCGCACAGCGGGACCTGGGCATCTCCGACGGCAACCGCCAGTGGGTGATCACCGCCTACGCGCTGGCCTTCGGCGGCCTGCTGCTGTTTGGCGGCCGGATCGCGGACCTCTGGGGCCGCAAGCGGACCTTCATCGTCGGCCTGACCGGCTTCGCCCTCGCCTCCGCGCTCGGCGGCGCCGCGGCCAACACCGCGATGCTGCTCGGCGCCCGCGCCCTGCAGGGCGTGTTCGGCGCGCTGCTCGCCCCGGCCGCACTGTCGCTGCTCGCGGTGACCTTCACCGAGGCCAAGGAACGCGCCAAGGCGTTCGGCATCTACGGTGCGATCGCCGGTGGCGGTGGCGCCATCGGTCTGATCCTCGGCGGCCTGCTGACCGAGTACATGAACTGGCGCTGGACCTTCTTCGTCAACATCCCGTTCGCCATCGTGGCCGCCGCCGGCGCCGTCATGGTGATCCGCGAGCCCGCCGAGGGCCGCAACCGCAACCGGTTGGACGTCCCCGGCGTGCTGCTGGTGACCACCGGCCTGGTCTCCCTGGTCTACGGCTTCACCCGGGCCGAGTCCTCCGGCTGGACGGCCGGAAGCACCCTGGGCCTGTTCGCCGCGGCCGCCGTGCTGCTGATCGCCTTCGTGGTGGTGGAGCTCAAGGTCAAGGCCCCGCTGCTGCCGCTGCGCGTGGTGCTGGACCGCAACCGCGGCGGGGTGTACCTGTCGCTGGGCATGGCCGTGATCGGCATGTTCGGCCTGTTCCTCTTCCTGACCTACTACCTGCAGATCGTGCTCGGCTACAGCCCGGTGCTGACCGGCGTGGCCTTCCTGCCGATGGTGGCGGGCATGATCACCGGCTCGACCCAGATCGGCGCCCGGCTGATGACCCGGGTCCCGGCGCGCTACCTGATGGCGCCCGGCTTCCTGGTCGCCTCGATCGGCATGTTCCTGCTGACCCACATCAGCCTGGACACCTCGTACCCGGCGCTGATCCTGCCCGGCCTGGTCCTGATGGGCCTCGGCATGGGTACCGCGTTCATGCCGGCCATGAGCCTCGCCACGCACGGCGTCCAGCCGCGCGACGCGGGCGTGGCCTCCGCGATGGTCAACACCTCGCAGCAGGTCGGCGGCGCCATCGGCACCGCGCTGCTGAACACCATCGCGGCCAGCGCGACCACGAGCTGGCTGGCCTCGCACGCCACCGCCGCGGCCGCCACCTCCCCCGAGGCCGCCAAGGCGCTGCAGTTCGGCGGCATGGTGCACGGCTTCTCGACCGCGATCTGGGTGTCCTTCGGGATCCTGGTGGCCGCGGCCACCGTCGCCTTCACCTTCATCAACGCCGGCCGTCCCGGTGCGGCCCCGGGTGCGGGCGCCGACGCGGGCGCTGCGGAGAACGACGCGGTGCCGGTGCTGGTGCACTGACGCCCAGGGGTTGCTCGGGTGCGTACGCGGCCCGTCCGGTGTCTCACGACACCGGGCGGGCCGCTCGCCGTTTCCGGGCCCTCGCCGTTACCGGGCCGCTCGCCGTTTCCGGGCCCTCGCCGTTTCCGGGCCCTCGCCGTTACCGGGCCCTCGCCGTTACCGGGCCTCGCCGCTCCGGGCCGCCGCCGGCGAGCCGGTGCCCGCGGGAGGTCGCCGCCGGCCGGGCCGGCGCTCAGGCCGGGATGAGCGCGTCCCACCGGTCCCGGGTCGGGCCGTCGTGGCCGGGCGTGAAGTCCGGGCGGGCGGCCAGCCAGGCGGTGACGCGCTCCTGCACCTCGTCGCTGCCGTAGGCCTCGTCCGGGGTGCGCAGGAGGTGGCGCACCTGGGCCCGGGCCCGCATGACGACCGGGTCTTCGAAGGCGCAGACGGCCAGGGCGGCGGCCCGGCGGTCGGCGGGCGGCGCGTTCTCGGAGAGGCGTTGCTCGTTGGCCCGGTCGGCCGTCACCTGGGCGTCGAACCACGGCCGGAGGGTCCGCACCGTCCAGTCGTGGTAGTCGGCGGGGTCGGCGGCGATCCGGTCGACGTGGGTGGCGAGGTACTGGGCGGCGAGCAGGCCGAGGGCCACGCCGTGGCCCAGGGTGGGGTTGGTGTGGACGAGGCTGTCCCCGGCGTTGACCAGGCCGGTGACGACGGGTCCGTCGTCGTCGACGAGGGAGGTCCAGCGGTTGTCCAGGCCGGCCATCGCCAGGACGGCGGAGCGCGGTTCGGGCTCCAGGGCGAGCCAGGCCGCGGTCGCGGGGAAGCTCCGGGCGACGGCCTCGAACACGGCGGGGTCGGTGAGAGCGCCGCGGGTCGGATCACCCGTGGACAGCACCATGCTCAGCGCGAAGGTGTCGTTGTCGGACGGGAAGACGCCGGCCATCGCGAACGGTGCGGTCGAGCCGCCCTTCACCCGCCCGGGGTCGCGCGGGCCGTCGGCGCGCAGGCGGTACCAGCGGGCCAGGTAGGTGATCCCGGTGCGGTGGCTCTCGACCACGGGCGGGCGGCAGCCGGCCTCGACCAGCCGGTCGGGGACCGACGAGCGGCGGCCGGAGGCGTCGACCACGAGGTCCGCCCGGTGCGTTCGCGCTCCCGCCCGCACCCCGGTGACCCGGGCCGGGCGGCCCTCCTCGAAGGTGAGGGCGTCCACCCGGTGGCCCCGCCGGACCTCGACGGTGGGCTCCCGCCCGACGGCCGCGGTCAGGGCGGCCTCCAGCGCGATGCGGCGGGTCCGCAGGGTCACCAGTTCCTCGTCGCCGGCCCGGTGCGGCGGGTGCTCGTCGAACCAGTCGAAGTCGTGGTACTCCCGGGCCCCGCGCGCCAGCAGGTCGGCGTGGACGTCGGGGGCCTCGGCGCGCAGCACGGTGCGTACGGGAGCGAGGAACGAGTGGGGCTGGACGGCCTGCGGGACCCGGGGCCTGCCCCAGTCGAAGAAGTCCCCGTCCAGGTCCTCCCCGGCCTGTCGGGCATCCTGTTCGAACAACGTGACCGCGTGGCCCCGCCGTCCGAGCATGAGCGCCGTCCCCAGCCCGCTGATACCCCCGCCTATCACCGCAACCCGCGCCACTTGCTCCCCTTCGCGTCGTGTTGCGAGATGATCTTAGCGACCGGCGGTCCCCGGTCGGCAAGCGGCCTCGCGCCCGGCACACGGGCAGCCCCGCCCCCTCGAACTGCCCGCCCCGGTGGACCAGAATGGAGTGGCCCGGCCGGGGCACCTACCCGCAACCGGCGGGGCCGCCCCGCGAGCCCACCGGTTGCGCACGCGCGGACCCCCGGGCCGACCGCCGAGGAGTACCGCACGAGCGCCGGGCGCCACGGGCACCGAGCCGCCCCCGCCCCCGAGGGAGGACGTCGTGCACCACCGAACCGACCGGCTCGCCGACAGCCGGTACCTCCTGCTCACCACCTTCGACGAGGACGGCAACCGGATCGAGTCCCAGCTCTGGGTGGTGCCGGACGGCACGGCCCTCGGCATCTGGACCCCCGCGCACTCCGGCGAGGCCGAGCGGATCCGCCGCCACCCCAGGGTGCTGATCGGCCCCTGCGACGCCCACGGGCGCCGGACCGGCCGCAGCGTGCCGGCCCGCGCCCGGCTCTGCGACGCCGACGCGACCGCGCGCTACCGCGCCTCGCTCATCAACAAGTACGGACTGACGGCGCTGATCGCGCTCGCCCGCAGCCGGTTCCGGGTCGGGCTGGCCGGGACGGTCGGGATCCGGATCACCCCGAACGTGCTGGAGCAGCGCCTGGTCGGGCCGGAGTGGCAGCCGCCGGGCACGTACTGCGTCAACTGAGGGCGGCCGGGCCGGGGGCCGGGCGGTCGGCCCGGCCGGGGCATGCGCCGTACGCCCCCGGGCCCGGGGACCCGGGGGCGCAGGCCGACGGGGCTCGGGCCGACGTTCGCCGTGCCCGTGTTCCCGTCCCGTGTTCCCGTCCCCGGGATCCGTTCGGCGGGTCCCGTTCGGCGGGTCCCGCCCTCAGGTCCCGTCGTCAGGTGCCCGCGCCAGGTCCCCGGGCTCGCAGACCTCCCGGCCGGTCCCGACGTGGACGACCTTGACCGCCCGTTCCGGGCCGCCGGGGACGACCTGCTGCTCGTGCCCGCAGCGCGGGCAGATCAGCGGGATCCGCGGGCGGCCCGACTGCTGTCCGGCGCCACCGCCTGCCGGGCGCGGGGCGGTCACGACAGCGGGTGGGTCGGGACCGGGCTGACCTCCTGGATCTCGCCGTGGGCCTTGGTGAGCAGTTGCGAGGCGAGGTCGTTGAGCGCACGGGCCCCGGCGACCTCCTCGCCGACCCGAAGCTGTTCCGGGTCGGAGGGGTGGCGGCTGCTGTAGCCGTGGGCACGCAGTTCGGTCCCGTCGCCGAGCCGGAGCATGGCGGCGGCACTGGTGCGCGGCCCGTCCTCTCGGAACTCCATCTCGATGTGCCAACCGACCAGAGTCTGCGTCTGCATGGCGGATCACCTCCATCGGTTACCCCTCCAGAGTGCGCCGCACCCGGCGTTCCCACCAGGCCGGCCGGGCCGGGACCGCGACGGGGGCGAGTTGAACGCGTTCAAGTCAGCGACGTAGAGTCGGCGGCGAAGCTCATTTGAACACGTTCAAGAAGGGTGTGTCCGCCATGGGAAAGGGCACCACCGAACTGGTGGACCTCCTGGTCCTGCTCGGCATGGGCGCCGTCGTCCCGCTCGGCCTCGCCCTGATCGACGAACCCGGGCTCGCCCGGGTTCGCCGCTTCTGGCCGCTCGCGGCCGTACCCGGCGCACTCTCGCTCTGGCTGCCGCACGGCGGCCTCGCCACCGGCAACGCCGCCGTCTACGCGCTGGGCACCCTGGTCATCGCCCTGCACGCACCGTTGCGGCTGGCCCGCACCCGCTCGCTCGCACCCGCCGAGGTCGCGGTGCTCACCGCGCTCGCCGCGCCCTCGGTCGCCGGGGTCGCCCTGGTCGCCGAGCGCTCCGGCTACCCGCTGTTCGGCTTCGAGCCGCACATCCTGGCCCTGACCGTCCCGCACTTCCACTACGCGGGGTTCACCGCCGCCCTGGTCGCCGGGCTGGTCTGCCGCACCGCCGGGGCCGGCTCCACCGCGGCCCGCTGCGCGGCGCTCAGCGTCCCGGCCGGCACCCTGCTGGTGCTGGCCGGGTACTTCCTCGGCACCTGGTGGCAGTTCGCCGGAGCCCTGGTGCTGACCACCGGGATGTGGCTGGTCGGGCTGGTCACCTGGCGCGAGCTGCGCCACCGCAGCGGCGACACCGCCACCGCCCGGCTGCTCGCCGTCTCCTCGGCCGTCCTCGCGGTCACCATGGTGCTCGCCCTCTGGTGGGCACTCGGCCGGGCCGCCGGACTCCCCCACCCCACCCTGGCCTGGATGGCCGCCACCCACGGCGTCGGCAACGCCCTCGGCTTCGCCCTCTGCGCCCTCCTCGCCTGGCGCCGGCTCCACAGCCGCCCCGACGGCCCGCCCGACCGCCGCCCCGACAGCCCGCCCGACCGCCGCCCCGACAGCCCCGACAGCCCCGACAGCCGACTCGACAAGCGGCTCGACCACCGGATCGACAGCCGGCCCGACACCGCGGAGGCCCACCGATGAACGACCTCAGCTACCCCGAGCAGGGCGCCAGCGCCACCGGCGCACTGCCCGACGGCTACCACCACCTGCGGCACCGGGCCCTCGTCGGCCACGGCCGCGCCGCGCTGGAGGTCGCCGGAGCCGCCCTGCTCGGCTGGCGGATGCACCGGCTCGCGGGCGTGCGGATCGACGCCGGGGCCGAGCGGGCCGCCCCGGGCCTCGCCGTCCACTGCGCCATCGGCCTCGGCCCGCTGCGCGCGGGAGCCCCCAACCGGGTGCTGGCCACCGTCGACGGCCCGGACCGTTACGGCTTCACCTACGGAACGCGGCACGGCCACCTGGCCCGCGGCGAGGAGACCTTCGCGGTCGAGCTGGGCCCCGACGGGTCGGTCTGGTTCACCGTCACCGCCTTCAGCCGCCCCGTCGCCCGGTACGCCCGGCTGGCCGGCCCGCTGCTCCCGCTCGCCCAGCACGCCTTCGCCCGGCGCTGTGGGCGGGTGCTGGCCGCGATCGCCGCGGACGCCGCGTAAATGCCGTGCCCGGCGCGGCCGGCCTCCGGCATGATCGCCCGATGATGTCGATGCAGCCGGTCCTGGAGATCTTCGCCCCCGACGGCTTCGAGCTCTGGCCCACGGGCGAGCACGAACGCTGGGAGTACCTGGTGCTGGACGGCCGGTCGACACCGGCCGAGGTGGGCACGGCGGTGTGGCGGATCGCCGACCGCAACGACATCGACCCCGAGGAGGCCGACGGGCGCGGTCCGCGGCCCGAGGACCCACTGGGCGCCTTCCTGCACGGGCTGCTCACCGTGCCGGACCTCTTCGCCCCCGGCGGGCTCCGGGTGACCGACACCGCCACCGGCACCGTCTTCGCACCGGGCTGCTGCACCGGCCTGGAGGACTGGCGCGCATGGCTGGACGTGACCGACGGCGCGGGCACGGCCTGGTTCGGCCACGACCCGGACGCCCGGGTCGAATGGGTCGGCCGCACCGTCCGGCTGACCCAGGACGCCGAGGACGACGACAGCCCGGTGATCGAGCTGTCCCCGGACGAGTTGCGCCGGCTGCTCGCCGGGGCCGAGCGGGACCTGCGTGACTTCCTCGCCCTGGCGGCGCGCTGGGCCGAGCGGCAACTGCCCGACCACGCGCCCGCCGTCACCGCCGCGATCGCCCGCGCGCTGAGCCTGGAGCCCCCGGCATGACCAGCTTCCACACCCACCGCGCCCGGGTGCACGACACCTCGCTCCCGCCGTACCGGCGGCACAGCGCGCTGCGGACCTGCCTGACCTGCTTCGCCCCCTACGGCCTGCGGGCGACCTACCACCACCTCACCGTGAGCGGCCGGATGCCCCGGCACCTGGAGACCGACCCCGACGCGCTGGTGCGCGCGGTGGAGGAGCTGCACGAGGCCCGTGAGCTGTGGCGGGCCCGGGCCGAGGAGTACGCACGGCAGCGCCGGGCGCAGAAGCGGGCCGGGCGGCGGGAGACGTCGGTGGCACCCTGGTGGGACCAGTACCGGTACCGGTGGGACTCGCCGGACTCCGCCTGGCTCCACGACCCCTTCCTGCACCCGCCGTTGACCCTGCCCGCATACGTGCGGCGGCAGAACGCGCTGCTGGACGGCGCCGAGCTGCCCGGCTGCCCGGCCTGCGGGGAGGAGGGCCCCGCGCTGCCGGTCCCGACCGGCCACGGCCACGCCGGGCTGTGCCGCTCCTGCGCGCGGGTGCTGACGCCCTGCCCGTGCGGGCGCCCGCACAGCTTCGAGCCGACGATCCGGGTCGGTTGGAGCCGCACCTGGCGGCGGGAGCACATGTCCGGCACCGGCGAGCCGGATCCGCACTGGCCCGGTGTCCGGGGAACGGCCCGGATCGAGCGGCTGGCCGCGTACCACCACGTGCACGGGCCGTACTGAGCCGGGTCCTCGCGCAGGGCGCGGGTCAGGCCCGGTGGGCCGGGACGGCGACCAGGAGGGCACCGGTGTCCTGTACGCGCACCTCGAAGTGGTCGATGTCGCCCGGCTGGAGGGCCGCGCCGCCGGTGGTGTGCAGCACGCCGTCGTTGCCGTAGCTGCCCGCCGGGACGGCCCAGGTATTCACCGTCTGCTGCCCGCCGCCGTGCGAGACGGCGACCAGGCTGCAGGTCAACGGGCCCCGGACGCCGGAGAGTTGCATGCTGACCTGACTGCCCCAGGTGGTGCCGTTCACGCCGACGGTGGCGTGCGCGCCGGTGGCCGGGTCGGTGGCGCTGAACTGCTCGGCCACGGCAACCACGGCGGGGGTGCTGTCGGCGGTGAGCACCGCGGCCGTGACCGCGGGGCCCGCCGCCACCATCGCGGTCGCGGCCAGCGCCAGGACCAGCCGCCGCACCCGGCCGCGCCGCCGGACGGTGCCGACCTCGGCGACCAGCCGGTCCAGGAGCTGCGGGTCGGGGTGCGGGGCGGGGCCGGCCGGGTCCAGCCCGGCCGCCCTCGCGGAGCCCGCGTACTCGGCCAGCAGCGGTTCCACGAAGCCGAGTTCGGCCACCTGCTCGGCGCACTGCGGGCAGTCGGCGAGGTGCTGCTCGAAGGCGGCGCGCTCGGCGGGTTCCAGCAGGCCGAGGACGTAGGCACCGGCGTCGACGTGCTCCGGCTCGCCGAAGGCGCGGTCCGGCCCGCCGGGGCTGCGGGGGTCACCGGCCGGACCGTCCGGCACGCCGGGCACAGGGTCAGGACGCTCGGTCACGATGTCACTCCCCGTTCCTCCAGCGCGAGCCTCAGCGAGCGCAGTGCGTAGAAAACCCGCGACCGCACGGTCCCGGCCGGGATGCCGAGTTCGGCGGCCGCCTCGTTGGCCGTGCGGCCCTTCAGGTACGTCTCGACGATGATCTCGCGGTGCGCCGGCGAGAGGTCGCCGAGCGCGTCCGCGACGGTCATCATCCGCAGTGCCCGGTCGAGCTCGTCCTCGGCGGGCAGCACCTCCAGGGCCGACGCGTCCACCTCGCGCGGCCTGGCCCGGGCACTGCGGTGCTCGTCGATCACGATCCGGCGGGCGACGGTCACCAGCCACGGCCGCAGCGAGCCCACCCCCGGGTCCAGGCGGTGGATGTTGCGCCAGGCGCGGACCAGGGTCTCCTGGACGACGTCCTCGGCCCGCTGCCGGTCGCCGGCGACCAGGTGGAGCACGAAGCCGAAGAGCGGACCGGCGTGCTCGTGGTACAGGGCGCGCATCAACTCCTCGTCCGACGCCCCCGTGCCGTGGCCGGCGGTGCCGCCGACGGGGTGCTCCTCGGTCACCACTTCATCGTTGCGCACCCGGGCCTCCCGGTCGAGGGCGGTCGACATCGGTCAGTAGCCCGGAGTACTGGGCATGGGGTTGGAGTTCGCCGTGGCGGCCGCCTTGCCGCCGCTCGGGGTCACCGCGAACCAGGTGCCGCCCACGCCCTGGCCCTTGGTGTCACCGGGCTTGGTGTCCGGCGAGTAGCGGTAGACCGGCCAGCCGTTGACGGTGACCTGCTGGGTGCCGTCGGAGCGGGTGACCGTGCCGACCAGCTTGCTGTCGATGCCCTTGACCGTGACGGCGCCGTTGGCGTGCTCGGGCGGCCAGATCACGGCGCAGCTGCCGTTGCAGTAGGACTCCGGCGGGTTGCTCTCGTCCTGGTCGAAGCGGTAGAGCGTGAAGCCGGAACTGTCCGTGACGATCGTGCCCAGCGTGGGGTTCTTGGCGGTCTGCAGGGTCGCGCTCGCCGGGGCGCTCGGGCTGCCCGACGTGCTCGGCGCACTCGAACTGCCGCCCCCCGACGACCCGCAGCCGGCGATCAGGGCGGCCGCCGCGATGCCGATGGCGGCCAGCACGGCTGCCCGGCGGGTGCGCGGTTCGCTGTGCATGGGGTGCCTCCCGCGACCTGGACGGACTGGACACCCTCCTGTACGGACGGTGGCGGCCCGCTGCTCAACGCCGGGACCGCCGGTCGGTGCGGGGGCCGCCGGACGCCCCGGAATAGGGTGCCGACCGGCACGGTTGTCGCGGGCACATGGCCTGTACCGCCACCTCCGGAAGGGAAGGAATCGCGAGATGAGCAGCACGGTCGAGCTGACCAAGGAGAACTTCGACGACATCGTCCCCGGTCCGGAGGGCAAGGAGTTCGTCTTCATCGACTTCTGGGCCGGATGGTGCGGTCCCTGCCGCCAGTTCGCCCCGGTGTACGAGAAGGCGGCGGAGCGCCACTCGGACCTGGTCTTCGCCAAGGTGGACACCGAGGCGCAGCAGGAGTTGGCCGCCGCGTTCGGCATCCAGTCGATCCCGACGCTGGCGATCATCCGTGAGGGCGTGCTCGTCTTCTCGCAGGCCGGCGCGCTGCCGGAGGCGGTGTTCGAGGACCTGATCGGTCAGGCCCGCGGCCTGGACATGGCCGAGGTGAAGCGGAAGGTCGCCGAGGAGCAGGCGGCCGGCGGCCAGGCCTGAGGCCGGGCCGGTCGGGGGGGGGGCCGGGGGCGGGGGGGGGGGCCCCGGGCCGCCCCCGGTGGGCCCCCCGCC
>NZ_JBHWCL010000153.1:0-23701 GCF_042735125.1 Kitasatospora sp. NPDC059599
GCAGACGGGCGGCCGCGTCCGGGGGCCGGCCGTTCAGCAGCCCGGGCGGATCGTCAGCTCGCTCAGGGTGCCGTCCGCGGGGAAGTCCAGCACCCCGACCACCGCTGCGGCGACGGACGCCGCGGTGAGGCAGATCCCCGGGTCGTACGGCAGGCCGAGCGCGTCGTGGAGCCTGGCCTGCATGGGGGTGTCGACCTCGCCCGGGAACACCGTCGTGACCCGGATCCCGCTGCGGTACTCCTCCGCCCGCAGTGACTCGGCGAGCGCCCGCAGGGCGAACTTCGAGGCCGCGTAGCCCCCGAGACCGGGCGGGGCGTGCAGCCCGGCGCCCGAGTTGACGAACACCACCCGCCCCGGGGCCGCCCGCAGGGCGGGCAGCAGCAGACGCGTCAGTTCGGCCGGGGCCACGCAGTTGACCGCCAGCATCCCCAGCCACACCCCCGGGTCCAAGCCGGCGACCGTCCCGGGCTCCAGCGTCCCGGCGACGTGCATCAGCGAGTCCAGTCGTTCCGGCAGTTCCTGCTTGCCGAGCGCCGCCGCCAGTTCCGTCGGTTCCGCGAGGTCCGCCGCCAGCGTGCGGCTCCCCGGGAACCGCGACCGCAACTCCTCCGCCCGTTCCTCGTCCCTGGCCAGCAGCCAGAGGTCCTCGCCCCGCTCCGCGAGCAGCCCGGCCGTCGCCGCGCCGATCCCGGAGCCCGCACCGGTGATGAGATGAACGCCCATGCCGCCCTCCCTACCCCCGGCCACCGCTGCGGAACGGCGAGTTCACGCCGTCCCGGAGCCCGGCGGCACCGGACCCGCACGCGGGCGCGCACGTCCGGCGGCCGCTCGGCGCCGCGCGCCCCTGCTCCACTCCCCCTCGTAGGGCGGCCCGTCGGGGGTCAGCCCTCCACGACCCCGTTCCCGGTCGCCCCTGCGTCCCCGTCCGATGCCGGGGCCGGGCCCGAGCGGGCCAGGGTGACGGGGAGCCCGGCCTCGATGCGGCGCAGCAGCCGGCCGCCGTGGACACCGGGGGCGTCGAAGCACCGCAGGCTCTCGGATTCGTCGTCGACACCGGTGCGCAGGACCTCGGGCACGAGCACCGCGTCGGCGGCGACGGGCGCCGCGGCGAAGGAGGGTGCCAGGTAGGCGGGTGCGAGGACGGGACCGTCCAGGGTGCCCTCGACGAGGTCGGGGGCGAACTCGGCGGACAGCACCGTGACCCCGGCGCGCAGGTCGCCGTGGAGCATCACCAGCTTGTCGGTCATGTTGCCGACGAAGGCCTCGACGTGGACGCTGCCGCGTACCAGGAGCTTGGCGTCGCCCTCCAGGTAGACGGCGGCCGCCCTGAGGTCGCCGAGGACGATCAGTGCGGGGCAGCCGTCGTCGATGTTGAGGACGGCGCCGCTGACGTCGAGGTCGCCGTCCACGATGTAGCCGGTGCCGTCGAGTTCGGCGGCGTCGAGGTCGAAGTGACCGTCGATCGAGAGTGCGCCGGTGTGGACGTCGTACGACTCCTCGTAGAGGTTCTCGTAGGTGGAGACGGGCAGGCCGCGGCGCTCGAAGAGGGCGACGGAGTCGTCCCAACTGTGCAGTGTGGTGGGCACGTTCATGCGCCGCACTGTGTCACGCGCCACTGACAGTCGCGATTCGCCGGCCGGGGCGCCGCCGGTGGCCGGGGCCACCGGGAGCGCCCCGGACGGGACGGCCGTACCGGCCGGGGGCCCGATCGGGCGGGGCCGGATTCAGGCGGTCGCGGCCAGGGTCCCGTCGAAGGTGGCGGCCGCCAGGCCGAAGGACAGGGTCATGCCGATGCCCGAGGTGACGGTGACGGCGCGGACGCCCGGCGCCAGGTCCCGCACCAGCAGGGGGCCGCGGGAGCTGCTGGCGTAGACGCCCTGCCAGCGTTCGACGATCCGCAGCCGCTCCACGCCCAGGACCCGGGCGATCGCGCCGGTCAGCAGCTCGTGGGTGCGCTCGTCGATGAACGGCGGGGTGGTGGCGTCGTAGTGGTGCGAGTCGCCGACCAGCACCGTGCCGTCCGGGAGCCGGGCGAACATCACGTTGGCGCCGATGTCGAGCAGCTCGCGGCTGTGGCCCAGCACCTCCTCCCGCAGCCGGGCGGCGGACGGGCGGGTGGTGAAGGCGTCGTAGCGCAGCATCGACGTGGCGGTCAGCACCGCGGAGTCGGTGCGGAAGCCGGCCGGGGCCTCGGCCCGCGCCATGGTGAGACGGCAGCGCTGGACCTCGTGGTCCTCGGCGACGTCGGGGAACAGGTAGTCCAGGTCGTGGCCGACGCAGATCAGGATCCGGTCGCCGTGGACCGGGCCGCGGGTGGTGTGGACCGTCCCGGGCTCGACGCCGGTGACGGCGGTGCCCCACAGGACCTGCCCGCCGGGCTGGTCGGCCACCCAGCGGGCCAGGCCGGGCGCCGCCTCCCGCGGGTTCACCCGCAGGTCGGCGGGCAGCAGCGCGCCGCCCACCAGGTCGCCGGCGTCGGCGTCCGCGCGGCCGAGCAGCGCCGCCGTCTGCGCGGCGGTGCGCAGCTCGACGGCGTCGCCGCCGCGCTCGGCGCGCAGTTCCTCCAGGACGGCCGCCTCGGTCGCCGACCGGGCCACCACCAGGGTGCCGGCCTCCGCGGCCCAGATGCCGGTGGCCTCGGCGGCGCGCAGCCAGCCGGGCCGGGAGCGCTGGGCGAGGGCGAGGAGTTCGCCGTCCTGGGCGCTGATGCAGCAGTGGCCGAAGTTGCGGACCGAGGCGCCGACGGGCTGCCGGTCGCGATCGACGACCGTGACGGACAGTCCCCGGCCCAGCGCCTCGAAGGCGTGGGCCAGGCCGATGATGCCGGCGCCGACGATCACCACGTCGCTGCGGCCGGGCGTGCCGGTCGTGCGGGTACGGGGGGCGGCGGAGGCGGTTGCGGGTGCGGTGCTGCTGCTCATGGCTCCAGACTCCGGGCTCGGCGACCTCGACGTCAAGAGGTGTCTATACAAGTTACCGTTCGTTCATCCACGCGACGACCAGCGGACGCGGGCACTTGTTCCGGAAAACACGCAGGTGGGCCGCCTTGAGAAGTTCCATCCCCGAGTGTCATAGTCGACTTGTGAAGACAAGTGAGGACCTCCCGCTCCACCAACGACTCGGCGCCGAGTTCCAACGCCGGATCGAGTCCGGCGAGTGGCCCGAGGGCCGTCCGGTGCCCAGCGAGTCGCAGCTCTGCGCCGAGTTCGGCACCTCCCGCGGCCCGGTCCGCCAGGCCCTGGCCATGCTGCGCCACGAGGGCAGCCTGACCGGCGGACGCGGGAAGCCGCCGGTCGCCCGCCGCACGGCGCCCTCCCAGCCGTTCGGCACCTTCCTGTCCTTCACCCAGTGGGCCCGGACCATCGGCCGCGAGCCCGGACAGACGACCATCGAGGTGGCCCGGCGCCGGGCGTCCCCGGAGGCCGCGGCCCGGCTCGGCCTGGTCGAGGGCGCACCCGTCGTCGAACTCGTCCGGCTGCGCCTGCTGGACGACGTCCCCGCCATGCTGGAGCGCTCCACCTTCGTCCACGAGGTCGGCCGCGTCCTCTTCGACTTCGACCCGGACACCGGGTCCGTCTACGAGGAACTGCTGCGCCGCGAGGTCGACCTGCACCGCGCCCGGCACACCATCGACGCCGTCGCCGCCGAGCCGCACGACGCCGAACTCCTCCGGGTCGCCGTCGGCGACCCGCTGCTGCGCGTGCGGCGGCTCACCACGTCCAGCCGGGGCGTGCCGCTGGAGGACGCCGACGACCGCTACCTGCCCGCCATGGCCACCTTCACCATCGAGAACACCATCGAAGGCCGTACCGTCATCGGCCGCTACCGCACCGAAGAGGACTGACACCGTGATCGAGCTCGCCGCCCTGGACATGGCCGGTACCACCATCGACGAGGCAGGCGCCGTCTACCGGGCACTGCGCACCGCCGTCGAGCGCACCGGAGTCGCCGTCGCCGAGGCCGACCTGCAGACCTGGATGGGCACCGACAAGCGCGAGGCCATCGCCGCCCTGGTCCGCACCGGCGGCGGCACCCCGACCCCGGAGCTCGTCGAGGACGGCTACGCGGCCTTCGCCGAGTTCCTCCGCGAGGCCTACCGGACCACTCCCCCGCGGGCCCTGCCCGGCGTCGAGGACGCCCTCGCCGAGCTGCGCCGACGCGGCATCAAGGTCGCGCTGACCACCGGCTTCAGCGACGACGTCGCGTACCCGCTGCTCGAATCGCTCGGCTGGTCCACCGGCGGGGGCGGCAACCTCGACGCGGTCGTCACCTCGGACGAGGTCCCGCGCGGGCGTCCGGCGCCGCACATGATCCACCGGGCGATGGAGAAGACCGGGGTCATCGACACCCGCCGCGTGCTGGTCGCCGGCGACACCGTCGTCGACGTCGAGGCGGGCGCCAACGCCGGGGCCGGCGTGGTCATCGGCGTGCTGACCGGGGAACTCACCCGCGCCGCCTTCGAGGGCCACCCGCACACCCACGTGCTGGACGGCGTCGCCGACATCCCGGCCCTGCCCGAGACCCGGCCGACGGCCTGACCCCACGGCCCCATGGCCCCACGGCCCCGCGGCCGCCCGGCACGACCCGCGGAACACGGCCGTACGAGCCCGGCCGCCGGGAACACGGCCGCCCGGCCCGGCCCGATCGACGCGCGGCCCGGCCCGGCGGACGCCCCGTCAGGACGGGCTGGTGGCCAGCACCGCGGTGGCGGTCACCTTGTTGTCGCACTCGGCGAAGAGGCCGTCGGCCAGGGCCACCTGGTGCGCTCCCGCGCCCGGCAGGCCCACCACGAGGGTGGGGTAGGCGACCGGCGTGGCCCCCGAGACGCAGCTGCCGTCGCCCTCGCCCTGGACCTGGACGAAGGTGAGCTTGAGCCAGGCCTTCCCGCCGGGGGCCAGCCGCACCGGGGCGGCGGCGCCGGTGTGGGTGACGGCGAGCGGGGCGTTGCGGTCCGGGGAGCCGTTGGCCGCCCCGGCCACGGTCGGGAAGCCCTGCAGGGTGCACGGGTGGGCGGAGGTGTCGGTGAACGCGACGACGACCGCTCCCACCCCGGTGCCCGCGGGCCGCTGCGCGGCCTGGTGGGCGTCCGCCTTCAGGTCGCCGATCCCGCAGGCCGGGGCCGTCGCACCGGCGGACGGGGATGCACCGGCCGGAGCGGCTCCCGTGGCCGGGCCGCCGGTGGCCGGGCCGCCCTTGGTGGGCGCCGGTGCGCCCGGCGCAGTCGGGGCGGTTGCCGCCGCCGTCGGTGCCGCGGTCGGCGCGGCGGCCGGCCCGGGCCCGTCGCCCCCGGGCCCGCACGCCGTCACCAGCAGAGCGGCGGTGGCGGCCGAGACGACGGCAACCGCGGCTCTTCGGGTCTTCGTTCCGTGCTGTACGTCCTGCATGAGGTCCCCCGAGGGTTCGAGCGGTGCGGCCCACTGCCGGCACCTGCCCGGTACACACCGCTGCCGCGGGACCGGTTCCCCGGGCGGGCGGCTGTGACAGGACGGTGACGGGACCGGGCCGCGACCGTCGAACGGCGCCGGCCCGGCCGGGGCGTCGCGGCCGGGGCACCCGCCCGCGCCCGCTGTCCACCGGCTCCCCGGGACCGGCCGCCCCCGTCGACGGAACCGCCTCCCTGACACCCCGTCATGATCGTTCCCGACGGGGGGAGTCGGGGCCCGTCGCCGCGCACCGCCCGGGCGCCGACGCGCGCCCGGCGGCTCCCCCGCAGGTCGGCCGGGGGTCAAAGTCCGGTCAAGGGTTTCGCCGGAAGGGGGGTCGGGGCCTATCCTGGGGCAGATTTGAACAGACACCTCGTTCGGTGAGGCGTCTTCACGGACACAGGCCACTGATCCCACCCGTCGAGAGACGCTCCGGATCAGGACAGGTCTCCCCGGCTCAAGGGGTGACCCCAAGTGGCTTCCCGCCGCTCGCGACCGGACTCGACCGGGCCCGCCGGCGACCAGGGACACGCCGTGGAGTGCCAAAGCTCTGACGAGTGGGGGTGCACCGGGCGGAGACGTCGGTCCCCCCTGCCGTGCCGCCGCCGCCTCGATGCGCGGCCGAGACCGGGAGGGAGGCGTGATGGACGGAAGTCCTGGCCATAGTCGGCCCATTCCCGCATCGTCCTCGCCGTCCTTCCGCCGTCCGAGGCGCCCCCGCCTGCCCTGACCGCTCCGGTCCGGCCCGCTCCGCCTGCCCGTCCCGACCACCTCGGGACGCGTCGGCGCGCGCCCGGTCCCGGCCCGCGGCCGGGGTGGCGCGGCGCGCCGTCGGGCGGCCCGTGTGCCCCGGTCCCTCCGGGGTGAGGGGGTCTTCCTCGTGGCTGCCACCACACTGTTCTCGTCCGCCACGGCCCGGCTGCGCGACCGCACGGTCGACGCCGAGCGCCGCACCACGGCCTCCCGGGCCGTCCGGTCCTCGCTGGTCTCCCTCGCCGGCCTGATCGGCGGCCCGGTCGCCAACCAGGCCGGGGAGGAGATGGGCCGGATCGTCGACGTGGTCGCCCGGCTCTACGGGCCGGAGCCCTACCCGCCCGTCACCGGTCTGATCATCCGGATAGGCCGTCGCCGCGCCTTCATCGCCGCCGACGCCGTCGACCGGATCCTGACCGGCCGGGTCCGGCTGCGCACCGCCCGGGTGGACCTGCGCGAGTTCAACCGCCGGCCCGGCGAGGTGCTGCTCGCCCGCGACGTGCTGGACCACCAACTCGTCGACGTGGACGGCGTGCAGGTCACCCGCGCCGCCGACCTCTACCTGGCCCCGCTGGCCGCCCGCACCGTCCTGGTCGGCGTCGACGTCTCCCTGCCGACCCTGCTGCGCCGCCTCGGCCCCCGCCGCTGGCAGGCCCGCCCGACCCCGGACCGCGTCCTGGACTGGCAGTCCGTCGCCCCGTTCGGCGAGCAGGCGACCCACGGACCGGCCGAGGTCCGGCTGCGCGCCTCCCGCTCCGCGCTGCACCGGCTGCGCCCGGCCGACCTGGCCGACATCCTGGAGGACCTCGGCCGCCACGAACGCCAGCAGCTGCTCGGCTGGCTGGAGCCCGAGCACGCCGCGGACGCGCTGGAGGAGATGGAACCCGCCGAGCTGGAGAACCTGCTCCGCGAGGCCCCGCCCGAGCACGCCGCCCGGCTGGTCGACGAGATGGAGCCCGACGAGGCCGCCGACGCCCTGCGCGACCTCGACCCCGGCGAGCGCGAGACCCTGCTCGCCCGGATGCCCGCGCCCGGGGCGGCCGAGCTGCGCGCCCTGCTCACCCACCGCGAGGGCACCGCGGGTGGCGCGATGACCACCCTGCTGGTCACCGCCGGCCCCGCGCACACCGTCGCCCGGGTCCGGGCGGAGCTCGCCGCGCAGGCCGACCACCGCACCGACATCGACGCGGTCGCCGTGCTGGACGAGGACGGCCGGCTGCTCGGCGACCTCCCCCTGTTCGACCTGGCCGTGGCCGAGGACACCACGGTGGTCGCCGACCTGCTCGGCTGGCTGGCCCAGTTCGGCCCGCCGGTGACCGTCCCGCCCGACACCCGCCTCGCCGAGGCCGCCGACCACCTGATCGCGGCCCGCGCGACCTCCCTGCTCGTGGTCGACGACACCGGCCGCCCGCTCGGCCGCGTCCTGGCCGACGACATCCTCGACACGCTGCTGCCCGAGCGCGGGCGCCTGCACTTCCGGAGGCTCCTCAAGTGACCCGCGACCTCGACACCCGCACCCCCGGCACCCGCTCGGACCGCGGTGCGGACACCGCCCACCCGGCGGCCGCGCCGCCCGGCACCGCACCGCCCGGCCGCCGCCGGGGCTGGCGCCGGATCGCCGCCGTCGCGATGGTCGCCGGCCCCGGCCTGGTCGCCGCCAACGCCGGCAACGACGCCGCCGGCATCGCCACCTACGCCAGCGCCGGCTCCCAGTTCACCTACGGCACGCTGTTCTTCATGGTGCTGGTCACCGTCGCCCTGGTCATGGTGCAGGAGATGGCCGTCCGGCTCGGCGCCCACACCGGCAAGGGCCTGGGCGCGCTGATCCGCGAACAGTTCAGCCTGCGCCTGACCGCCCTCGCGGTGTTCTGCCTGCTGCTCGCCAACACCGGTCTGGTGGTCAGCGAGTTCGCCGGGATCGGCGCCGCGTTCGAGCTGCTCGGGGTGCCCAAGTGGGCGGTCATCCCGCCGGCCGCCGTCCTGCTCTGGTCGCTGGTGCTGTTCGGCTCCTACAAGTGGGCCGAGCGGATCTTCCTGATCATGTCGCTGGCGTTCTTCGCCTACCCGGTCGCCATGGTCCTCGGCCACCCCGACTGGGGCCGGGTCGGCGAGCACCTGGTCGTCCCGCACCTGGAGCCCAGCAAGGACTTCATCCTGCTGGCCGTCGCGCTCATCGGCACCACGGTCAGCCCCTACATGCAGTTCTACGCCGCCGCGGGAGTCGTCGACCGCGGCGCCAAGCCCGCCGACTACAAGCTGATCCGCGCCGACGCCGTGCTCGGCGCCGTGTTCGCCTGCGTGATCAGCCTGACCATCATCATCGCCACCGCGGCCGCGATCGGCGGCACCGGCCCGCTGGAGTCCGCCGCGCAGGCCGCCGAGGCGCTCACACCGGTCGCCGGTCACGGCGCCGAGCTGCTGTTCGCCTTCGGCCTGATCGGCGCCTCCGCGCTGGCCGGCGCCGTGGTGCCGCTCTCGGCGAGCTACGCCATCGGCGAGGCCGCCGGCGTCGAGCGTTCCGTCTCCCGCAGCTTCCGCGACGCCCCGCTGTTCCTCGGGGTGTTCACCGCCCAGATCGCGCTCGGCGCCGTCGTCGCGCTGACCCCGGTGGACGTCATCCAGCTGCTGATCGGCACCCAGGTCCTGCAGGGTCTGATCAGCCCGATCGTGCTGATCTACCTGCTCGTGCTGACCAACCGCCGTGCCGTGCTCGGCGATGCCGCCAACAGCCCGCGCTACCGCCTCGCAGCCACCGTCGTGGTCGTCGGCGTCGCGGCCATGTCGACGATCCTGCTCGTCCAGACCGTCCTCGGCTGGTTCGGTCTCGCCTGAACCGGAGCGCGCGGGGCCCCGTCGGCAGCGGCCGGCGGGGCCCTTCGTCATCGGTCCGGCGGGCCTCGTCTCCCCGGCCCGGCCGGGGCGGGCCGCTGACGCTCCCCGCCGCGGATCGCGCGATTTCAGCCGAACCTCGGCCGTGCGGTTCTGGTGAAGCCACACGTCGACCCGTTCACGAGATGCCCACGACTCCCCCCTGCTAGAACCGTCGGGTCGGGCCGCGCCCCCGTCGCCGACCCGCCCGGTACCGCCGTTCCCCGCGTTTCCGTGCCATTCCGGTCACCCCAAGGGAGAGCCATGTCCACCGCACGCACCCGCCCCGCCCGCCTGTTACTCGCCGCGCTCGCCGCCTTCGCCCTGCTGCTCTCGGGCGCGGCCACCGCGACCACCGCGAGCGCCACCACCACCGGGCTGGACGGCAGTTGGGCCTGCACCGTGCCGTCCGGGTACGTCTACGACCAGGTGTCGATGAACCGCAGCTGCAGCGGCGGCGGGAGCTGGAACTCGCCGCAGTTCCACCTGCGGACCCCCGTCGACGGACTGACGGCCTGTCTCAGCGCGCCCGGCTTCGTCTACGACCAGATCACCTGGGGCCTCGCCTGCAGCCAGCAGAGCGGCGTCCAGTCGAACCAGTACCACCTGCGCACGCCGGCCGACGGCATGACCGCCTGCGTCGGCACCCCGGCCTTCACCTACGACTGGATCACCTGGGGCACCGCCTGCAGCCTCCAGCCCGGCGTCCCGTCCAACGCCTTCCACCTCCGCAAGCCGGTCAGCGGTCTCTGGGCCTGTGACGTGCCCAAGGGCTTCACGTACAGCGCGACCACCCAGAACACCGACTGCAGCCTCTACCAGGGCGTCCCGTCCACCAAGTTCCTCCTGCTCGGCTGAGCACTCCCGCAGCGCGGAACGGGAGCGGGAGATCGGCCCTGCCGACCTCCCGCTCCCGCCGTCGCGGCACGGTTCCCGGTGCGGCGCCGGTCAGTTGCCGCCGTGGATCAGGCGCAGCGAGAAGCCGTCGTCGGTGGGGACGGACGGCGTCCGGACCTGCGTCACCCCGGTCGCGGCGTCGTAGTACCACCCCGAGCGGGCCGAGTCGAGCGCGGCCGCCGAGCCGAGCCGGGGCAGCGGGCCGTCGTCCGTGACCACCAGGCGCGGGGCCGGCCGGCCGTGGACGGTGAAGCGGTACCCCCGCTCGGCCGGTTTGCCCGCGTAGGTCCCCTCGCTGGCGCCGACGTCGACGGTGGTGACGGCCCGGTTGGTGTGCACGTCCACCCGCTGGGTGGCCGAGGAGCCGGCGGCGAACTGCCGGGTGACGCCGTCGTCCTCGTACAGGGTGTACGAGGAGTCGCCCTTCGCCTGCGGGTAGAGGTCGTAGTCGAGTTCGGAGCGGTCCCGGTTCTCCCAGGACAGCGTGCCCTTGGGCCACATCGGCACGATCGCGCCGCCGCGGACGAACAGCGGCAGCGTGTCGAGCGGGGCGGAGTAGCCGTCGACCGTGGTCGGCCCCTGGTAGGTGCGGCCGGTCCAGTAGTCGGTCCAGGTGCCCTCGGGCAGGTAGATGCCGTCGCGCACGGCGGTGTCCGAGTAGACCGGTGCGACGAGGAAGTCGGGCCCGGCGAGGAACTCGTAGGTCGCGTTCGGCCCCAGGGCGTTCGGGTCGTGCGGGTACTCCAGGGCGAGCGGGCGGACGGCACCGATGCCGGTGCGGGTGGCCTCCTCGGACAGGGTGTACATGTAGGGCAGCAGCC
Source organism: Kitasatospora sp. NPDC059599 (assembly GCF_042735125.1). Taxonomy (NCBI): domain Bacteria; kingdom Bacillati; phylum Actinomycetota; class Actinomycetes; order Kitasatosporales; family Streptomycetaceae; genus Kitasatospora; species Kitasatospora sp. NPDC059599. The sequence goes on from NZ_JBHWCL010000153.1 coordinate 10,763, forward strand.
GTTCCTTGAGCTGCAGGTACTTCCGGTTGATCGAGGTGTACGGCTCGCCGTCCAGCCAGGGCTGCTGGTCGCGCTGCTGCTTGCCCGTCATGTCCCGGGCCCAGCCGTCCATCGTCATGATCGCCGGGAGGAAGGCCTTCCACTGCAGGTCGCGGGTGTACATCTTCGGGTCGCGGCGGTAGATCGAGCCGACGTCGCCGGTGTTGTAGGCGATGCCGGACATGGTGGCGCCGGCGTAGGTCGGGATCTGCCAGCGGACGTAGTCCCAGGACAGGCTCTGGTCGCCGCTCCACAGGACGCCGCAGCGCTGGGCGCCGGCCCAGGAGACCGGCAGCCAGACGAAGCCGCGGGCGTCGCTGCTGTCCTCGATGCCGGCCTTGGCCTGGTCGCAGGCGTTCAGCGCGAAGTCGTAGCCGTTGCCGACCCAGGCCACGTCGAGCTTGCGCACCCGGACGCCGGCCTTCACCTCGGTGGCCTGGTCGGGCAGGCCGTTCTGGGTCCACAGGCCCAGCTGGGCGTGGTCCTTGCGCAGGCCCTCGCCGGTCTGCGCCAGGTTCTCGTAGCCGCAGCCGTAGCCGTCGTTGACCAGCATCCAGCCCAGCGGCATCTGGTTCCGCACGTAGTCGTCGGCGACCTTCAGCGCGTCGGTGGTGTGGCGCTCGCCGCGGTTGGCGTTGTGCAGGTAGCAGTCGGAGTCGCCGGGCTCCAGGCCGTAGACGGGCGGCATGAAGGGCTTGCCGACGAGGGCGGTGTACCGGCCGATCACCGACTTGACGTCACCGGTGAAGTAGTAGGCGTCCAGGCGGCGTTCCTGCTGTCCCGTGTGGACGGGCGAGCCGAAGTCGTAGGTCCCGGGCGCGAAGGTGTTCCGGAAGACGCCGTAGCCGGCGCTGGAGACGTAGAACGGCTGGGAGTTGTTCCAGCCGCCCTCGTTCCAGTCGAAGCTGTTGGCGACGTGGACGGTCCTGTCCCGGTGCGAGAAGGAGCCGTTCTGCTCGCCGCCGCCGAAGAACTGCTCGTCCGCGCCGCGCACCAGGCTCTGCCGCAGTCCGCCGGTGCTCCAGCGCAGCGGGGCGTCCTCCTGCCACAGGGCGGTGCCGTCCGCCTTGTAGAGGCCGAACCGCAGCGGGTGCTTGTAGACCCGCAGGACCAGGTCCTTCGAGCGGATGCCGTAGTAGGTGCCGGCGTCGAAGGTGCTGGTGTCGCGCTGGGGTTCGGGCTGCTTGCGGACGATGGTGCTGCCGGCCGGGTCGGTGAGGACGCCGTCCGGGGCGGCGCGCAGCCGCAGCTGGTCGTCGGCGAGGAAGTCGACCCTGGCCTTCAGCGTGCCGGCGGAGACGTCGTAACTCCCCTGCGAGCCGCCGAAGGAGGTCAGGTCGCCCGCGTCGGAGGTCTGCGGCAGGTAGGCCGTGCCGGTGTAGGAGCCGCCGTGGACGTCGTAGGGGACGACCAGGACGCGGTAGGTGCCCGAGGCCTTCGGGATCACCGTGGCCTCCGGGTCGGCGGTGCCCGCACTGCTCGCGACCTGTTTGCCGGCGGCGTCGTAGACGTAGAGGTCGAAGTCGTCGGTCTGGTTCTGCCAGCGGACGGAGACCGGGACGCCGCCCTCCGGGTTGTCGTTCCAGTAGCCGGCCGGCACGTTGACGGTCAGGTCGAAGTGGTCGCAGACGGCGCCGCCCGGGTCCTGCGCGGCGGGCGGGCAGGAGGCCGGGTCGCCGAGGGTGCCCTTGGCGTACTGCGGGCTCTGCCAGGTGACGCTCTGGTGGCCCTGGTCGAGGACGGCGGAGCCGGGGGTGGCGGCCCGGGCGGGGAGCGCGGGCCCGGCCAACGCGGTGATGCTGCTCAGGGCCACGGCGAGGGCGGCCCGGCGGGGCCTGGGTCGGTGGGGTCGGGGTCGGTGGGGCCTGCTGGGTCGGGGGCGGGGTAAGCGCACGGCGGTGCCTCCGTTCGGGGGGGGTGGTGGTGGCGGACGGGGAGTCGCGGCACAAGGAGGTTCGGCGGGCTGGGGGTCTCGGCGGACGGGCCGGGGCGGACCCGGCTGCGGGCTGTCGGCGCTCCCTCCTCAGGCACCGTGGTCGCGCAGCACGACCGACCGGGTGAGGTGGCGGGGCCGGTCCGGATCGCAGCCCCGCGCGGCGGCGACGGCGACGGCCAGCCGCTGGGCCCGGACCAGGTCGGCCAGCGGGTCGAGGTCCGCCGCCGCGTCGCCGGACCCGGCGACGAGCCGGCCGCCGGCCCGGGCGATGTCCTCGGTGAGCCCGTCGGGCAGCGGGCCGAACGTCCAGGTGACCCGGCCCGGCGCGGCGATGGCGATCGGCCCGTGCCGGTACTCCATGGCCGGGTACGCCTCGGTCCACGCCCCGGCCGCCTCGCGCAGCTTGAGCCCGGCCTCCAGCGCCAGGCCGTGGGTCCAGCCCCGGCCGAGGAAGGTGAACTGCTCGGCGCCGTCCAGTGCGGCGGGCAGCGGTTCCGTGACGGCCCGTTCGGCGTCGCGCACCGCCCGGGCCAGCGGGCGCACTCCCGCCGGGAGGGCGTCCTCGGTCTCCAGCCGGGCGCGGAGCAGGGCCAGGGCGGTGGTCGCGAAGCGGGTCTGCACCACCGAGCACTCGTCGGCGAAGTCGAGCACCGCGACGGTGTCGGCCAGCGCCACGACCGGCGTGGCCGGGTCGGCGGTGAGGGCGCCGGTGGGCACTCCGGCGGCGCGGGCGCGGGCGAGCAGGTCCAGCACCTCGGTGGTGGTGCCGGAGCGGGAGATGGCCAGCACCCGGTCGTAGCGGCGCCCGTGGGGGAACTCGGAGGCGGCGAAGGCGTCCGTCTCGCCGTGGCCTCCGCCCTCACGCAGCGCCGCGTAGGCCTGGGCCATGAACCAGGAGGTGCCGCACCCGGTGACGGCTACCCGCTCGCCCCGGCGGGGCAGGACGTCGGCGTGCCGGGGCAGCGACTCGGCGGCGCGGCGCCAGCACGCGGGCTGCGAGGCGATCTCGGCTGCGGTGTGGGAGGTCATGCGGCGACTCCTTCGGAAGGGCTGGTCGGACGGGTCGACCGGACGGCGGCGGGCGCTACTTGACCGATCCGGCGGTCAGTCCGGACACCACCCGGCGCTCGATGAGGGCGAACAGCACCACGACCGGCACGATGGCGACGACCGAGCCGGCGAAGAGGTAGTTCCACTCCACGGTGTAGTTGCCGATGAAGCTGTTGATCCCGACGGTGAGGGGCTGGCGCTCCGGCGCCGTCGAGAGGGTCAGGCCCATCACGAACTCGTTCCAGGCCGCGATGAAGGTGAAGACCAGCGCGGTGACCACGCCGGGCATGGCCAGCGGCAGCACCACCCGGCGCAGCGCGCCGAGCCGGCCGAGGCCGTCGATCATGGCGGCCTCCTCCAGCTCGACCGGGATCGAGCCGATGTAGGCGGTGAGGATCCAGACGGCGAAGGCCAGGTTGAAGGCGGCGTTGCAGAGGATCAGCGTCCAGACCGAGTTGAGCATGTCCAGCCGGTAGAACTCGCGGTACAGGCCCACCAGCAGCGAGGTCGGCTGGAACATCTGGGTGACCAGCACCAGGAGCAGGAAGAGCCGGCGCCCCCGGTAGCGCACCCGCGCGGTGTGGTAGGCGGCGGGCAGCGCGACCAGCAGCACCAGCAGGGTGGAGCCGCCCGCGACCAGCAGGGTGACCCGCAGGTTGGCGCCGAGGGTGGAGTCGCGCCAGACGTCGACGAAGTTGGACCAGGCGAAGTGCCGCGGCAGGTAGGTCGGGTCGCGCAGTTCGTCGGCCGGGCGCAGCGCCGTGACGGCCATCTCCAGGTACGGGAGCAGGAAGACGGCGGCGAGCAGCCAGGCCGCTGCGGCGACCAGCAGGGTGCGCGGGCGAATGCCCCTCGGTGTCCGACGGTCCGTCAACTCTCCTCCCCACGAGCCCGGCCGGTGACCTTGAGGAAGGCCAGGACCATGACCACGACCAGGGCGAAGTTGACCACCGACATGGCCGCGGACTCGCCGATGTCGGAGCTCTTCAACTGGTACACGAACACGGTGGTGGTGGCCGTGTCGCTGCTCGGGCCGCCCTGGGTCATGCCCCAGATGACGGGGAAGGAGTTGAAGACGTTGATCAGGTTGATCACCAGGCCGACCAGGAAGGCCGGGCGCAGCAGCGGGAGGGTGAGCCTCCGGTAGGTCTGCCACCGGGAGGCGCCGTCCACCCGAGCCGCCTCGTACAGCTCCCCGGGGATGGTCTGCAGACCGGCGAGCAGGGTGTAGGTGGTGAACGGCAGCGAGACGAAGACGGCGACGGCCACCATCCACGGCCAGGCGGTCGCCGGATCGCCGAGCCAGTCGCGGGGCCCGTCGACGAGGCCGAGGTCCGTCATCGCGGTGTTGAGCACGCCGGCGGTCCGGTCGAGCATCCACCGGAACCCGATCGCGGTCATCAGGACGGACGCCGCCCATGGCGCGATCAGGGCCCAGCGGGCGAACCTGCGGCCGGGGAAGCGCTGGTCGAACAGCTGGGCCAGGCCGAGCGAGAGCACCATCGTCAGGGCGACCACGGCGACGGTCCAGAGCACGGTGGACAGCAGCACGCGGCCGAGGTCGGCCTCGCCGAGGAGCTTGCGGTACTTGTCCAGCCCGGCCGGGCCGCGGACGAAGCCGCTGGTGCTGACGCGCAGGAACGAGGTGCGGACCATCTCGTACACGGGCCACAGGACGACGAGGGCGATCAGCAGGAGGGCCGGGGCGATCCAGGGCAGCGGTCCGGGGCCGCGGCGGCGGCGCGCACGGGCGGGTGCGCGCCGGCGGGGCCCCACCGCCTGCGGGGCGGGGGCACGGACGGTCATGGCAGGTGCCTTTCGCGGGGCACGTGGGGGACGGCCTCCCGTGGGGGCGGCCGCTGGTGCGCGGCTACGTGTGCGCAGGTACTTGTTCGCAGGTACGTGTTCGCGGCTACTTGTTCGCGACGGCGTCCCGGGCCTTCTTCTCCAGGTCGCCGAGCACCTTGGCCGGGTCTCCGGCGACGGCGCTGCCGACGGACTTCTTCAGCTCGGCCGAGACGGCCTCCCAACTGGTGTCGCCCAGCGGGTAGAAGGTGGCCCCGGGCAGCAGGGCGAAGAAGGGTTCCAGGTCCGGGTGCTTCCCGTCGGCGGTCATCTCCCGCAGGGCGTCCTGGGTGACCGGCATCAGGTTGTAGGTCTCGTAGAACCGGAGCGTGTTGTCCTTGGTGTAGACGAAGTCGAGGAAGCTGCGGACCTGGTCGCGGTGGCCGTTCTTCTTGAACGCCATCATCCAGTCGGCCACGCCGAGGGTGGACGCGAGCGGGCCCGTCTTGCCGGGGACGGGCGCGACGCCGTAGTCGACCTTGCCGTCCCGGGCCATCGTGATCAGCGAGGGGTGCCCGTTGAGCATGGCCGCCTTGCCCGCGGCGAAGTCGGCGAACGCGGTCTTGCGGTCGGTGGTGGCGGGGTTGGCGTAGGTCAGGCCCGGGTCGACGAGGCTGCTCCTGAGCCAGCGGAAGGTGTCGACGTTGGCCTGGCTGTCGAGGGTGTAGGTGCCGTCCTTGCCGGTGGGGCCGCCGCCGTTCCCGAGTTCCCAGAGCATGCTCTCGCCCTGGGCCTCCTCGGGACCCAGCGGCAGCGCGTACGGGGTGACCCCGGGCACCTTGGCCTTGATGAGCGCGGCGTCCTCGCGCAGCTCGTCCCAGGTGGTGGGCGGCCGGGTGATGCCGGCCTGCTGGAGGACCGCCTTGTTGTAGAAGAAGGCGCGGGCCGAGGAGACGAACGGGATGCCGTACTGCACGCCGTTGACGCTGCCCGCCCGGGCGAGGCTGTCGATGAGGTTGGCGCGGGTGTCGACGGACAGCACGTCCTCGGCCTTGTAGAGCAGGTCGTCGGCGACCTTGTCGGCGTAGCCGCCGGTCTGCAGGACGTCCGGGACGTTGCCGCTCTGGATCATCGTCTTGACCTGCTTGTCGATGTCGTTCCAGTTGACCACCTGGACGTCGACGGTGATGTCGGGGTGGGCCGCCGTGAAGGCGGCGGCGAGGCCCTTCCAGTAGGCCTTGGAGCTGTTGGACTCCTTGTCGCCGTAGTCGGCGGCGACCAGTTTGAGCGTCACCTTGCGCCCGGGGCCGGACCCGGCGTCCTCGCTCCCGGCGCCACCGCCGCTGCCGCAGGCCGTGAGGGCGAGTGCGGCGAGGGCGCACGTCGTGGCGAGGGACAGCACAGATTTGTTCACCGCAGTTACCGCCTTCGTGCGAGCTCGATCGGCTGATCCAAGTTGCTTGAAGAGAGCTGGTTCTGAGCAGTTCCGAAAGAGCTTCCTGCTTCAGGCAGTTCATGTCAACGGCCGGGACACCGAAAAGCCCGGCCGGGGCGGGCCCGGCCGGGCGTCAGGGGTGCGTACGGGTCGGCACAGGGTTCAGGCCACGATCCGGCGGCGTTCGGGGCCGTCGGCGGCGTTCGACGGCGTTCGACGGCGTTCGACGGCGTTCGACGGCGTGGGGTGGTGTCCGGCAGGGGTTCGGCGGCGGCTTCAGGCCCGCAGGACCCGCACGCCGCACGCGGCGATCTCCTGCTCCCGGGCCGCGCCGGCCTCGTCGTCGGTGACCAGCTCGTGGACGTCCGAGAGCGGGCAGATCCTCGCGAAGGTGACCCGGCCGATCTTGGTGCTGTCCGCCAGGACGACGGACCGCGCGCCGGCGCGCAGGAACGCCCGGTCCGTCTGGGCCTCCATCTCGTCGTGCGTGGTGCAGCCCTCCTGGGCCGTCAGGCCGTCCACCCCGATGAAGGCGACGTCCAGGTGGTACTGGGCGAGCATCCGGTCGGCGGCCGGTCCCACCAGTTCGTAGCTCGTGGTCCGGGCGATGCCGCCGACCACCACCAGCCGGACGTCCGGCCGGACGATGAGGTCGGCCGCGATGTTGACGGCGTTGGTGACGATGGTGATCCCGCCGCGCTCGGCCAGCACCCGGGCCAGCTCGCTCGTCGTGGTGCCGCCGGTCAGGCCCACCACCGCGCCGTCCGGCACCAACCGGTCGGCGGCCAGGGCGATCCGCCGCTTCTCCGCCTGCCGCTTCCCGTGCTTGTGCCGCAGCGGCAGTTCCAGGTTGACGGCCCCGGTCACGGCTCCGCCACGGGTGCGGTGCAGAAGCCCCTGGTCGTGCAGTTCCTGCAGGTCCCGCCGGACGGTGGCCGGGGACACCCGGAGCAGCCCGGCCAGCTCGTGCACGTCGGCGCTGCCCGCCTCGGCGATGTGCGCGAGGATCCGGGCGGTACGGTCAGCTTTGAGCATGGCGGAAGTCTAGTGCCGCCCCCGCCCCGGGCGGTTCCGCGCAGGACCGCTCACAGCACGCCGGGGCTTCCGCAGTGGACGGGCACCGCGGAAGCCCGGGCGGACCTGCTGTCGGGGGTCCTCGGAACTCCGTCTTCGGAACTCCGCCTTCAGAGCTCCGTCCTCAGGGTTCTGTCCTCAGAGCTCCGTCTTCATCCGGCCGACGCACAGCGCCCAGATGACGGTCGCGTCGATCGCGATCAGGACGATGGCCCAGAACGGGTAGTAGGGCAGCCAGAGGAAGTTGGCGATCATTCCCAGCCCGGCGACGACGATGCCGACGGCTCTCGCCCAGACGGCTCCGCTGAAGATCGCGATGCCCGCCACCACGACGATGACGCCGAGGACGAGGTGGATCCATCCCCACCCTTCGGTGTTCATCGAGTACACGTAGGAGCGCGTGACGACGACCAGGTCGTCCTTGGCGATCGCGGAGGTCCCCTGGAAGATCGCCATGAGGCCGGCGGTGATCAGCATGACCCCGGCGAAGATGGTCCACCCGCTCGCGAAGGGGTGCGGATCGCGGGCTCGGGCGTTCTGGCCGGACCCGGTAACACTGCTGGTCATGGCATGGACTCCTTCGATGGCACCGCCTCGCGGACGGCGGGGGTCGGAAGGGACGAACAGTCGGGCGGGAGTGTTCCCGGAAGGTGCCACCCGTCCGGCTCCCCACCGGCGCGGGCGGGCGGCGGGAGGCCGGGGGTGACACGGCGCGGAGCACACGAACCGGAACCGTGACGGACGGTGAGGCCCGCGGCCGTGAGGTCCGGTTCACGCGGCCGGGCCGCGAGGCTCCGGACCGCGGCACCGGCCATCGGCGGCGCGGCGGCGGTGCCGGGCCCGTCCTGCGGCGGCACCGGCCCGGCACCCGGGTACGGCCCGGAACCGGTGCGGAACACGTCGTCGTCTCGCATGGCGACCGCCCGTCAAGCTCGGTTGGCGGAAAGAGCCCGGAACAGAAGCCCTACGTTCACGGTAGGACCGGACCCGCGTCCTGTCGTGGGCGGGACGCTCCTCGGTCACGGACCGTGACGCCCACGCCGGGCGGCCGGCCGGCCGCAGGACCCCCGGCGGGGGACGCACGGCGGAGGACCCCCGGCGGAGGACCCACGGCCGAGAAGGCCCGGGAACGCGACCGCTCACCGCTCAGCCTCGGCCCCGGCCCCGGCAGGCACCGGCCGGTCGGTGTCGCCGTGCCAGGTGGGCCAGCCGAGCAGTCGGGGGCGTTCCCCGACCCAGGCGCGGGTGTCCTCGCCGATCTCCGCGGTGATCAGCTCCTCCAGCCGGGCACTGTACCGGGCGACGAGGTCGCGGTGAGCCGGGTCGGCGGCGAGGTTGCGCAGCTCGTCGGGGTCGTCCGCACGGTCGTAGAGCACCACGTCGTTGTGCGCGAACAGCGAGTCGACGTCGGCGGGGCGGTTCGGGTCGAGCGGGGAGAAGTAACGGCCGAAGGTGTACCGGTGGTCGAGGTAGCCGCGCAGGAAGCCGCGCTTCTCCCAGTCCGGGCGCAGCTCCCCCGACTGGGCGCGTTCGGGGGCACGGGGGTCGGCGAACTCGAACCAGAACGAGGAGTCCAGCGTGGTGATGGACTCGACGGCGGTGAGCACGCCCTCGCGGACGGCCGTGCCGTCCATGGCCGGCGCCAGGGAGTGGCCGTGCAGGGCGGGGAAGCGGGTGGCGGTCGCCGTGCGGTCCAGTCCGGCGAACTCCAGCAGGGTGGGCGCGAGGTCGACGGCGGAGGCGAGCGCCTCGGTGCGGCCGCCGCCGGCCGAGTCGGGATGGCAGAGCACGAACGGGACGTGGACGTTCTCGTCGTAGACCAGGTTGCCCTTCTGGCGCAGGCCGTGGCTCCCCGCCATCTCGCCGTGGTCCGAGGTGAAGACGACCACGGTCCGGTCGGCCTGGCCGGAGGCCTCCAGCGCGTCGAGCACGAACTCGATGCTGCGGTCGACGTCCCGGATGGCGTTGAGGTAGAAGTTCAGGCCGTCGTACCAGTGCCGTTCGTCGGCCACCGGACCGAACACCGTGTCGATCATGCGCGCGAACTCCACCACCGCCGGTGCCGCGCCGGACAGGTCGTCGCGCAGGCTGGCGGGCAGGTCGAAGTCCCAGCGGCGGCGGTAGACCGGGATGTCGGCGGCGGCCCGTGCCACCACGGCGTGCGCGAGGCCGAAGGGCAGCCGGACCCGGGGCGATCCGCCGTAGTCGAAGCTCATGATGTCGTGCGGGTTCACGAAGTTGACGGCCATGAACCAGGGCTGGTCGGCCGCCACGACCGGGGCCCGGTTGCGCAGCCACTTCACGGCCTGGCCGGCGATCACGGGGTCGATCCTGAGCCCGGCCCATGCTCCGCCGTCGATGTCCCCCCAGTCGTTGAACTCGCTGAACCCGTACGGCTCCAGGGCGTCCGTGGTGGGCCCGGGGTTCTGCGGCGTGACGTAGGCGTTCGACAGGTGCCACTTGCCCTGGTAGGTGCAGAAGTAGCCGGCCTGGCGCAGCATCGTGCCGAGCGTGCCCAACCGCGGGTCCAGCGGGCGGATGTAGGGCATGTTGTCGTTGTCGTAGATCTCGGTCAGTGGCAGGTGCTGCCCGGTGTAGATGACGGACCGCGCGGAGCTGCACATGGCCGAGGCGGTGTAGTAGCGCTCGAAGGTGGTGCCCCGCTCGGCGAGCCGCTCCCGGGCGGGCAGGGTGTAGCCCGGCGGGCGGGGGATCGCCGCCCGTTCCTCGTCGGTGACGATCAGCAGGATGTTCGGGCGATGGGTCATGGCCACCTGTTCTGGGTGTGCGGAACGGTCGGGAGGTCCGGGTCGGGCGCTCGGTGCCGGTCGTCCGTCACTCGTCGGTACGACTGCCGGAGTCGCCCTCCCCGGAAACCCCGCCCTGACCAGTGGGGCCGCCCTGACCGGTGGAGGGGCCCTGACCCGTGGAGGGGCCCTGACCCGTGGAGGGGCCCTGACCAGCGGCGTCGCCCGCCCCGGAAACCCCGCCCTGCCCGGCGGGGCCGCCCTGCCCGGCCGAGGGGCCGGCACCTCCACCGGGGCCGGCGCCTCCACCGGTACCGGCTCCGCCATCGGTGCCGGCCGCTCCGCCCGCGCCGGTGGCGGGGCTGGTGGCGACGACCCGGCCGGACGCGGCGAGCAGTGCCAGGACGGCGAGCACCGCGAGCAGCACCAGGACCAGCAGCAGCACGGTCAGCACGGTCGGGTGGTTCCAGAGGGCGAACACCAGGGCCACGATCAGCAGTGCGCCGAGGATGAGCCAGCGGCGGTGGGCGTCGGTCCAGGTGCCGACCCGTCCGGTGGTCACGCCGTGCGAGCCGCTCCAGCCCGCCACGGAGTCCGCGACGTGGTCGGCCCGGCCGCGCACGCCGCGCGGCAGCCGTCCCGCGCCGGAGAGGTAGGCGCCGAGCGCGATCACCACACCCAGCACGATCGCGGTGCGCAGGCTGATCCGCAGGAAGTGCAGCAGCGTGTCGAAGACCGCGGCCGCCGCGGCCGGGGACTGCACGGCGGGCGGCAGATGGTCGAGGTAGTAGTGGCGGGCGATCACCAGGGCGATCGCCACCAGCAGGCAGGCGAAGGCCGCGCCGAGCGTCGTGGCCACCAGGGCGCGGCGCCGGCGCCGCGCCAGCACGACGCCGATCGCGCCGATCAGCACGGTGATGATCGGCAGCCAGTTGCCGATCACGTCAAGGGCGTGCGCGGCACGGCGGATCTTGGCCAGCTTGTCGGACTGGAACAGCACGAGCTGCTTGTTGACGTCGGGGATCTTCTCGGCCGGGGTCAGGCCGGCGGACACCAGGTCGTTCTTCAGCGTGTCGACGGCCGTCCCGACGTTGAGGGTGACGGTGCCGCCGTTGACCTCGACCGCGCCCCGGCCCTCGCCGGTGAGGGCGTGGACCACGGCCGTGTGCGCGGCGCGGTTGGCCTGCGTCCACGCGGTGGCGAAGGCGTTGCTCTGCACGACCTTGGTCGCGGCCTTGGTGACCACCTGGTCCACCGCGTCGTCGATCTTGGGCCCGAGTGCCTTCACCGCCGAGGCGGCCTTGGGCGGCAGGCCCTGTGACTGCAGCCAGGAGGACACGTCGGAGGCGACGGCCGGCCCGTCCACCTTCACGTCCACCGCCTTCGTGATCCGGGCGACCGCGGCGTCCTGGATCGCGGGGTTGGTGGCCAGCGGGGCGACGGTGGAGACGTAGCGGTTGGTGTCCAGCACGATGTCGTGCACCCAGACGGTGAGCAGCGAGATCGGCACCAGGATGCAGGTCAGCGTGATCAGCACGGCGGAGACGGTGCTCATGACGATCCCGCCCGCCCGGGAGCGGTGCCGGGGCTCCGGGGGCGTGCCCCCGTTCACCGGCGCGCCCGTGGGGGGCTCGGACGAAGGGGTTTCCAGTGGCCCGTTCAACGATTCTCCCGGCGGTCGGCACGCGGCCGTACTGCCGCTGTTCCTCATTCACGCCGCAAGGTCCGCCGCCCGGCACGCCGGATTGGGCCGCCCGGACGAGCGGCGGGGAGCGGCGCTCCGGCGGCACGCGCCCGCTCCGCGCCCACTCCGTGCCCGATCCGCGCCGGCTCCGTGCCCGCTGCCGCCGCCCGGCATTCGGCGTCCGGCACCGGACCGTGCCCTCACCCCGGGCAGGTGATCCCCGGGCGGGCGGCGGGACCTAGCGTCGAAGCAGCGCCCGGGCCGGTCGGCCGGGCGACGGACTCCACGTGGAAGGAGCACCGCCATGGCCGAGGACGACCTCGTCGAGACCGGGCCCGTCGACTACCTGGTGGTCGAGTTCCCCGGCAACCGCATGACCGGGGAGGGGCTTCCCCTGCTGATCGACCTGGTGGACCGGGGCGTGATCCGCATCCTGGACTTCGCGTTCGTGCGCAAGGACGCCGACGGCACCGTCGTCGGGATGGAAATCGCCGACTTCGACGGTGACGGCCTGCTGGACCTGGCCGTCTTCGAGGGGGTCGGCTCGGGCCTGATCGGCGCCGACGACCTGGGCGAGGCCGCCGCGGTCCTCGAACCCGGGAACTCGGCCGGGGTGCTGATCTACGAGAACACCTGGGCCGCGCCGTTCGCCACGGCCCTGCGCCGGGGCGGTGCCCGGGTCGTCGCCAGTGGCCGGGTGCCGGTGGCGGACCTGCTGCACTCCCTGGACGAACTGGACGACACCGCCGGGGCCGATGCGTCGGAGGGCTCCGCCTCCGGGGCGTCCGCCGCCGGGTGACCTCACCGAGAGGAGAAACCAGTCATGCCTGGACTACTGCGCGGAGTGGCGCGCACCGCCGTCATCGCCGGCACGGCGACCTCCGTGTCCAACCGGGTGTCCCGCCGTCAGGCGGGCCGCTGGGCCCAGCAGGACGCGGCGGCCGAACCCGCGCCGCCGCCCCCGCCGCCCGCACCGGCTCCCGCCGCTCCCGCACCCGCGAGCATGGACGACAAGATCTCGCAGTTGCAGCAGCTGGCGCAGCTGAGGGACCAGGGGGTGCTCACGAACGAGGAGTTCGCGGCGCAGAAGCAGCGGCTCCTCGCCGGCTGACCACCCCGGGCGTCGCCGGCTGAACAGCCGTCGACGCGACGGTGCCCCGTCCCGGTCCGGCCCGGGACGGGGCACCGT
>NZ_JBHWCL010000154.1:0-23579 GCF_042735125.1 Kitasatospora sp. NPDC059599
GCCCCGGACCCACCAGGTCCGGGGCGGGGCCCTTTTTGCACGTCCTTGGTTGACGGTGCCTCAGTTCGTCGAATATCTCTTTACCTATGGAAGTAGATAAAGCCGACGACGGACCCTCTCCCATCGAGTTCCGCCTGGACCCGGCCTCCGGCGTCCCGACCTACCTGCAGCTCGTGCAGCAGGTCGAACAGGCGCTGCGGATGGGCTGGTTGACCGAGGGGGACCGACTGCCCCGGGTGCGCGAGGTGGTCGCCGGACTGGCGATCAACCCGAACACCGTGCTCAAGGCCTACCGCGAACTGGAGCACCGAGGCCTCGCGGCCGGCCGCCGCGGCCAGGGCACCTTCGTGCGCGGGCTGCCCGCCGGGGTCGTGCCGCTGCGCGAACGGGCCGCGCTGCGGCGGGGGTTGCTGGACTGGATGCGCACGGCGCGGGCCGCCGGGCTGGACGAAGGGGGGATGGTCGCGGTGTTCGAGGACGCGCTGCGCGACCTGCGTGAGGGGCGCGACGGGGTGGTGGCCTGATGGTGACGGACACGGTGATCGACTGCGGCGGGATCGGAAAGCGCTACCGCCGCTCCTGGGCGCTGCGGGACTGCCACCTCGCCGTCCCGGCCGGACACGTGGTGGCGCTGGTCGGTCCGAACGGCGCGGGCAAGACCACACTGCTGAGCCTGGCCGCCGGCCTGACCCTGCCCAGCGAGGGGGTGATGACCGTCCTCGGCGACCAACTCCCGGGCTCCCCGGAGGCCCTGGACCGGATCGGGTTCGTCGCCCAGAACGCCGCGCTCTACCCGGGCCTGCCCGTGCGGGACCTGCTCGCGATCGGCGGCCACCTCAACCGGCGCTGGGACGCCGCCCGGGCGCGCACCCACCTGGACGGCCTCGGCATCCCGCTGGACCGCAAGTACGGGCGCCTCTCCGGCGGCCAGCAGGCCCAGGTCTCGCTCGCCCTGGCCCTCGCCAAGCGGCCCGAACTCCTGCTCCTGGACGAGCCCCTGGCCGCGCTCGACCCGCTTGCCCGGCATGACTTCATGGCCGTGCTGCTGACCGCGGTGGCCGAGGACGGGCTCTCGGTGGTGTTCTCCTCGCACGCCGTCAACGAGCTGGAGCAGAGCTGCGACTACCTGGTGGTGCTGGCCGGCGGCCGGGTCCAGGTGTCGGGGGAGGTCGACGACCTGCTGGGCGGCCACCGGATGCTCACCGGTCCGACCGCCGAGGCGGACGCGGTCGCCGAACGCCTGCCGGTGGTCCGCGACCGCCGGGCCGGCACCCAGTCGCACCTGCTGGTCCGCACCGGCGGCGTGGACGCCCCGGTCTCCGGCGGCTGGCGCCAGCAGCGCGTCGGCCTGGAGGAGCTGGTGCTCGCCTACCTGCGGGAGCCGACCGCCTCCGCCCTGCCAGGCCCGCGCGGGGCCGTCCGCCCGACCGGGACGACCGCGACGACCGGGATGACTGCGACGACCGAGAAGGCGATGCTGCCGTGAGCTCGACCACCCTGGCCCCGCCCCGCTCCGCCGTCCTGCGGGCCGCCGGGCTGCGCCACCGGCCCGCCCTGCTGACCCTGCTCACGGTGATGGCCGCGGTCTCCCTCGCCCTGCTGCTGCACGGCTGGTACCTGCACACCGGCCTGGACCGCACGGGCGCCGCCGCCTGCGATCCGTCCGCGGATGCCTGCCTGGCCGCGTACAAGCGGTTCACGCGCACGTACGGAGGCGGCCTGCTGGAGCTCGACAGCGTGGTCTACGTCCTCGGCGGCGTGTTCGGCGCGTTCCTCGGCGGCCCGTTGCTGGCACGGGAGTTCGAGCACGGCACGGTGCGCTTCGCCTGGACCCAGGGCGCCGGGCGGACCCGGTGGACGGCGGGCGGCCTGGCCGTGGGCGGCGCGGTTCTGGCCGTCGTGGCGGCGCTGTTCGGGCTGCTGCTGCGCTGGTGGAGCGAGCCGCTGGCGATCAGGGCCGGCGTGTTCAACCCGGACCTCTTCGCACTGGCGCCACCGGTACTGGTGGGTCGGGTGCTGGTGGCCTTCGGGGTCGCGGCGCTGGCCGGTGCGGTGCTGCGCCGCACCGTGGTCGCGGTCGGTGTCGGGATGGCGGCTTCGGTCGCGCTGCCGTTCCTCGCCGTGGCCGTGCGCTCGCACTACATGGCTCCCCTGGAGGAGCCGATGCACACGCTGAACGCCATGGCGGTGGACGACCGGTGGGTGCTGGACGTGTGGTTCTCCGACCCGGCCGGGAACCGGATCCCCACGGACGACTTCTACCGCCTCGGCGACTCGGGCGGCGCGTGGCAGTCGCTGCTGCGCGACGGCGGCTACACGGTGCACCAGGTGTACCAGCCGGCGGACCGGTTCTGGCCGTTCCAGTTCATCGAGGCCGGCTGGATGACGGTGCTGGGCCTCGCCGCCTGCGCGGCCGCGGTCTGGTGGGTGCGGCGGCGGGCGGTCTGACCTGCGGGCCCGGAGATCGTTTGAAGAGGTTCCGTCAAAACCCTTGCGGGAGCGCGGCCGGACGGCTTTCCTTCTTCTCGTTAGGAAAGTTTCCTAACCCTACGAGGAATCGGAGCGTCCCATGCGCCCTCAGCCCCGTCGAGCCCTCCGCATCGCCCTCACCGCCGCCCTGGTGGCCGCGCCCCTCACCGTCGCGGCCACCACGGCGGCCCAGGCCGCCCCGGCCCCGACCACCGCCGTCCAGCTCAAGGCGACCGGACTGGACGACCCGCACAAGAAGGACATCGCGATGCAGCTGGTGTCCAGCGCGGAGAACTCGTCGCTGGACTGGAAGGCCCAGTACAAGTACATCGAGGACATCAAGGACGGGCGGGGCTACACCGCCGGCATCATCGGCTTCTGCTCCGGCACCGGCGACATGCTGGAGCTGGTCCAGCACTACGCCGACCTCAAGCCCGGCAACGTCCTGGCCAAGTACCTTCCCGCGCTGAAGAAGGTCAACGGCACCGAATCGCACGCCGGCCTCGGCTCCGCGTTCGAGCGGGACTGGGCCACCGCCGCCAAGGACTCCGTCTTCCAGCAGGCCCAGAACGACGAGCGCGACCGGGTCTACTTCAACCCCGCCGTCAGCCAGGCCAAGGCCGACGGCCTGCGCGCGCTCGGCCAGTTCGCCTACTACGACGCCATCGTCATGCACGGCCCGGGCAACAGCTCGGACAGCTTCGGCGGCATCCGCGCCGCCGCGATGAAGAAGGCGAAGACC
This sequence comes from Kitasatospora sp. NPDC059599, assembly GCF_042735125.1. Lineage (NCBI taxonomy): Bacteria > Bacillati > Actinomycetota > Actinomycetes > Kitasatosporales > Streptomycetaceae > Kitasatospora > Kitasatospora sp. NPDC059599. Next base: position 3,212 of record NZ_JBHWCL010000154.1, read on the forward strand.
CCCGCCCAGGGCGGCGACGAGGCCACCTACCTCAAGGCCTTCCTCGACGCCCGCAAGGTGGTCATGAAGAAGGAGGAGGCCCACTCCGACACCAGCCGGGTGGACACCGAGCAGCTGGTCTTCCTCAACGCCAAGAACTTCGACCTCAACCCGCCGCTGAAGTGGAAGGTCTACGGCGACAGCTACGCCATCAACAGCTGAGCCGTCACCGTCCCGACGGTGGGCGCCCCCTCCCCGGGGCCGCCCGCCGTCGGCTTTCGTCTCCGCGATTCCTTCGGGAGTCGACGCCGTTGCTGAGCCGTCCGGCGGCCTTCCTGCGGCGATGCGCACGGGCCATTCGCTCCATAACGAATCGGACAGGAGAATAACGAAGACTCCTTCACTTATTGACGCATCGGCCCGGTGGCGCTTGACTCCCTTCCCTGCCGCGACGCTGCGGCGCAGTACAGGAGGCACCACCGATCATGAACAGACCCATGCGTCTCGCGGCCGCGGGCACGGCCGCCGTGTCCCTCGCGCTCACCCTCGCGGCCTGCGGCCAGACCGTCGTGTCGCAGCAGCCGGCGGCCGGCGGGAGCGAACGGAGCATCGGTCTGCTTCTGCCGGAGAACACCTCCTCCACCCGCTACGAGGCCTTCGACAGGCCGCTGATCCAGCAGACGGTCACCAGCCTCTGCCCGAGGTGCACGATCAGCTACGCCAACGCGGACGGGAACGAGAGCACCCAGAAGCGCCAGTTCGACGACATGCTGGCCAAGGGCGTCAAGGTCATCCTGCTCGACCCGGTCAACGCGAAGAGCACCGCCCCGTGGGTCGAGGCCGCCACTGCCAAGGGCGTGAAGGTCGTCGCCTACGACCGGCTGGCCGCCGGCAAGGTCGCCGCCTACGTGTCCTTCGACAACGCGCGCACCGGTGAACTCCAGGGCCAGACCCTGTTGGACGCGCTGGGCCCGAAGGCCGCCTCGGCCAACGTCGTGATGATCAACGGCGCCGAGTCCGACCCCAACGCGGCGCAGTTCAAGGCGGGCGCGCACCGCGCGCTGGACGGCAAGGTCAAGAAGATCGCCTACGAGCAGTCCGGCGAGTGGAAGCCGGAGGTGGCCACGGCGAAGATGAACGAGGCCATCCAGAGCCTGGGCAAGGACGGCATCCAGGCCGTCTACGCGGCCAACGACGGCATGGCCGCGGCCGTCATCGACTCCCTGAAGGCGGCGGGCATCAAGAACGTGCCCGTGGGCGGTCAGGACGCGTCCATGGACGCGGTGCGCCGGGTGCTCACCGGCGAGCAGACCTACACGATCTACAAGCCGTACAAGCCCGAGACGGACGCGGCCGGCAGCATCGCCGTCCAGCTGGTCGAGGGCCTGGACATCAGCTCGACGGCGACCTCGGTCACCGACAGCGGCGGGCTGCACATCCCGTCCCTGCTGCTCACCCCGATCGTGGTGACCAAGGCGAAGGTGCAGACCACGGTGGTCGGCGGCGGCCTCTACAAGGCCGCCGACATCTGCACGCCGCAGTACGCGGACGCCTGCGCGGCGGCCGGCGTCAAGTAGCGCGAGGCCCGGCTCCCCGCCCCCCCGGGCGGGGAGCCGGCTGCGTCGCCCCTGGCACTCCCCGCCTGGCCGTACGACGGTGGGGCCGGCTTCGAACCCCCGTCGACCTGCCGCCCGTGCCGTAACAGGGCCGCGTGGAGGTGTCTTTCGCGGGTCAGGCGCTCGCGGTGTAGTCGTAGAAGCCGCGGCCGGACTTGCGGCCGAGCAGGCCCGCGTCGACCATCCGGGAGAGCAGCGGGGGAGCGGCGTACAGCGGCTCCTTGTACTCGTCGTACATCGACTCGGCGATCGACACGATGGTGTCCAGGCCGATCAGGTCGCACAGGCGCAGCGGGCCCATCGGGTGGGCGCAGCCGGCCTCCATGCCCTTGTCGATGTCGGAGGCGGTGGCCACGCCCGACTCGAACATCCGCACCGCGGACAGCAGGTACGGCACCAGCAGCGCGTTGACCACGAAGCCGGCCCGGTCGCGGGCGCGGATCGGCTCCTTGCCGAGCACCTGGGAGGCGAAGGCCTCGACCCGCTCGGTGGTGGTCGCCGAGGTGGTCAGGGTCGGGATGACCTCGACCAGCTTCTGCACCGGCGCCGGGTTGAAGAAGTGCAGGCCGATCACCTGCTCCGGGCGGGAGGTGGCGGCGGCCAGCTTCACGATCGGGATCGAGGAGGTGTTGGAGGCGAGGACCGCGTCGCGGCGCTCGATGACCTGGTCCAGGGTCTGGAAGATCTTGACCTTGATGTCCTCGCGCTCGGCGACGGCCTCGACCACCAGGTCGCGGTCGGCGAAGTCGGCCAGGTCGACGGTGAAGGACAGCCGGGCCATCGCCTCGTCCCGCGCCTCGGGGCTCAGCTTGCCGCGCTTGACCGCCGTGTCCAGGGAGTTGGTCAGCCGGGTGCGGCCGAACTCCAGCGCCTCGCCGCTGGCCTCCGACACCAGGACGTCCAGCCCGGCCCGGGCGAAGACCTCGGCGATGCCCGACCCCATCAGTCCGCAGCCCACTACTCCGACGCGCGCGATGTCACTCACTCAGTTGCCCTTCGGTGGTGCTGGGGGTCGCCCAGCGACTGGTGGCCCAGCGAGCTGCTGGTCAGCGGGTCGGTGTACCGGAATGGGTGCACCGGTCACCGCCCCGACGACGTTACTACTCCGTACCGGCCAGTAGGTCACCCCCTCCCCGGAGGAGTGCCACCGCGGACGGATCCCCCGAACGGGTGAGGCGGCGGCTCCGGCCCGTGTGCCCCGGGGCCGCCGCCGCCCGGCGGCCGACAGAATGCCGCAGGCGGGGGCCGGGGACGGGACCGCGGACGGGGCGGGGAAAAGACGGCGGACAGGGGCGGGGACGGAAGGGAGCACACGCGGTGTCGACGGGATCGCTCGCAGGACAGGTTGCCCTGATCACCGGCGCCGGCCGGGGCATCGGCCGGGAGATCGCCATCGGCCTGGCCGCCGAGGGGATGGCCGTCGGGTTGGTCGGCCGCACCCACGAGACGCTGACCGACACCCTCAAGGAGTGCGTCGTGCGCGGCTCCCGGGGCGTCGCGGTCACCGCCGACGTCACCCGCCCGGGATCGGTGCGCGAGGCCGTCCGGCTGGTCGAGCGCGACCTCGGCCCGATCGACCTGCTGGTCAACAACGCCGGCCTGGTCGACCGCGCCGAGGTGCCGATCTGGGAGAGCGACGCCAACCAGTGGTGGCAGGTGGTGGAGACCAACCTGCGCGGCCCGTACAACCTGCTGCGCTGCGTGCTGCCCGGCATGGTCGAACGGCGGAGCGGCCGGGTGGTCAACCTCAACTCGGGCTTCGCGCTGCGCCCGGACGGCAACTACACCGCGTACGCCACCTCCAAGGGCGCGCTGCTCCAGCTGTCCGACAACATGGCCGACTCGCTCGCCCGGCACGACGTCGTCGTCCTCGACATCAGCCCCGGGGCGGTGGCCACCGACATGACCGCCGGGATGCCGATGTTCCGGGACACGAAGGACTGGGGCTCCATCCCGTACATGGTCGCGGTCGCCGTGGACGCCGCCCGGGGCCGCTTCGACGGGTTGCACGGGCGGTTCATCCACGCGGGGCGGGACGACCTGGCGGAGCTGGTCGAGCGGGCCGACGAGATCCGCGCGTCGGACGCCCGTACCCTGCGGCTGCGCCCGTACAAGGACGACGACCCGATGGTCTGACCGGTACGGCCCCCGGGGCCCTGCTCGCGCAGCCGGCCCTAGGCGCACAGTTGGCTGGCGGTCACCGGCTTGAGCCCGGCCTTGGCGAGGCCGTCCAGGATGGCCGGCAGCGCGTCGACCGTGCACTGGTGGCCCATGTGCAGGGCCACCACCGAGCCGCCGCGCACCGAGTTCAGCACCCGGCGCTGCAGCTCGGCGGCCGAGGGGTCGTTGTAGTCGCGCGGGTCGACGTCGAAGGACAGCACGTGCTCGTAGCCGACGGCCCGCGCCTGCTCGCGCACCATCGGGGTGGAGTACTGCGCGGCGGAGGGGCGGAACCAGCGGCCGATCGAACCGGTGAGCTTCTGCAGCCGGTCGGCGCACTGGGCGATCTCGGCGCGCGCCTGGTCCGGCGTCATCGCGGAGATGTTGAGGTGGTTCTGGGTGTGGTTGCCCAGCTCGTGGCCGCCGTCCAGGATCCGCTGCGCCATCTGCGGCTGCTGGTCGAGCCAGCTGCCGACCACCATCACGGTCAGCTTGGCGCCGCGCTGCTCGGCGATCTCCAGCAGGGCGGTGGCCAGCTTCGGGTCGCCGCTGCCGTGGACGGTGAGCGCCACGTTCTTGCCGGTGCGCGGCCCGTACACGACCTCGACCGGGGTGCCGGGCGCGAGCGGGGGCAGCGGGGGAGGGGTCGGCGGGGCGGACGCCCGGGCGGCGGCTGCGGTCGGATCGGCGACGGGCTCGGGATCCGCGCCGGCGGCCGGTGCGGTCGGCGCGGGGGAGGCCGGGCCCTCGCCGCCGTTCCAGGCCGGGTCGGTGATGTGCTGCGGGTCGACGGTGCCGGGGTGGGCGGCCAGCGCCCCTGGGTCGGCCCGGCGGGGCACGCCGGTGCCGCAGGCGGTGAGGAGGCCTCCGGCGGCGGTGAGGGCGGCCAGCTTGGCGGCGGTGCGCAGTACGGTGCGGCGGTCGGCAGTCATCGGCAGCCAGCATAGAGAGGACGGCCGTGGCGGGCGATCCGGGATGACCCGTCCGTACCGCCCTTGACGTGCACACACCCTGTCTACGGGCGTTGCGTAAACCTGAACTCCCGCTGTTTCCACGGCGTGTCGTTGGATACGATCACCGCGCGCCGCGTGTTGACAGGCGGTCGCACAATTCCGGCATCGCGCATTGGGGGCGGACAGGATGTACGAGGACACCACGGCGACCGGCCGGGCGGCCGACACCGACTGGCACTGGGCCAGAGCGGACGACTGGCAGCCGCCGAGCGAGCTGGACACCGGCATCCCGCACACCGCCCGGATGTACGACTACTACCTGGGCGGCAAGGACAACTTCGAGGCCGACCGCAAGGCCGCCCAGGCCGCGATAGCCGCCTACCCCGCGCTTCCGCTGCTGGCCCGCACCAACCGGCAGTTCCTCGGGCGGGCCGTCGAGTTCGCGGCCGGCCGGGGCATCCGCCAGTTCGTCGACATCGGCACCGGCATCCCGGCCGTGGGCTCCACCAGCGAGGTCGCCCAGCGGGTCGCCCCGGACGCCCGCGTGGTGTACGTCGACAACGACCCGATCGTCGCCACCCACGCCCGCGCCCTGCTGGCCGGACACCCCGCCGGGCACACCTCGGTGATCGAGGCCGACCTGCGCGACCCGGCCGCGATCCTCGCCCACCCCGCACTGGCCGCCGCCGTCGACCTCTCCCGGCCGGTCGCGCTGATGCTGGTCGCCGTCCTGCACTTCATCCGCGACGAGGACGGCGCGCAGCAGATCGTCCGCACCCTGCGCGAGGCGCTCGCCCCGGGCAGCGCGCTGATCCTGTCGCACGGCAGCCCCGACTTCGCCTCCCGGGAGAGCGCCGCCGAGGGCACCCGGATCTACAAGAGCGCCAGCGCCCCGCTCGTCCTGCGCCCCCGGGCCGGCGTCGAACCCTTCTTCGGGGACTTCGAGTTCGTCGGCCCCGGGCTCGTCCAGCTCCCGCTCTGGCGCCCCACCGCCGGACACGTGCCCACCACCGAACTGCCGGAGGGCTGGCAGGACGTCTCCGCCTACGCGGGCGTCGCGTTCAAGCCGTAGCCGCTGCTGCCGTGGTGGTTGCCGTGGCCGTCGGGCCCACGGCGGCCGCCGCCGCGCCCCGCGCGTGACCGGTACCCGGCCCCGGCGCCTCCCTCCTGCGCCGGGACCGGATCACCGCAGCCTACGCAGCCCCACTGACAGCCCCTCACCCGCCCGGGTAGCCTGCGGCGTGACCACCACCCTGCCGCCCCTGCCCGCCGGGGCCGCCGACCTGCTGCGCGACCTCGACGCCCCACCCCGGCTGGTCGCCCACCTCGCGCTGGTGCACGAAGTCGCCGAGGAGATCGCCGACTTCTGCGCCGGTGAGGGTCTGGAGTTCGACCGCGAGGCCGTCCGGTACGGCGCCGCCACCCACGACATCGGCAAGACCGTGCACCCGGAGGAACTCTCGGGGCCCGGATCCGCACACGAGGCCGCCGGTCACGCCCTGCTGCTCGCCCGCGGCGTCCCCGAGCGGCTCGCCCGCTTCGCCCGCAGCCACGCGAGCTGGGGCGGGCCCGGCGTCACCGTCGAGGAACTGCTGGTCAGCCTGGCCGACAAGGCGTGGAAGAACAAGCGCGTCCAGGACCTGGAGGACCGCGTGGTCGACCGGCTCGCCGCCGCCACCGGCCGGGAGCGCTGGGAGGCCTTCCTCGCCCTGGACGACCTGCTCACCCGGATCGGCGAGGACGCCCCGAGGCGGCTCGCCGTCCAGGCCGCGCACCCCGTGCGCGCCCGGGAAACCCACGCGACAGGGCGCGCCGGGCGGTGTTAGCTTCCGAGGCATGGAAGCCCTGAGTGAGAACGAGATCCGCGCGTCCTTCGTCAACTGCTCCAAGGGCGAGGCCCGTCGGCTCAACCTTCCCCGGGGCCTCGCCGAACTGCCCTGGGAGGACCTGGACTTCCTCGGCTGGCGGGACCAGGGCGCGCCCGACCGCGCCTACCTGGTGGCCCCGCACGGCGGCGAACTCGTCGGGGTGACGCTGCGGGTGCCGACGGTCCGGCGCAGCCTGACCAAGACCAACGTCTGCTCGCTGTGCATCACCGGGCACGCCGGCACCGGCGTCGCGCTGCTCGCCGCCCGCCGGGCCGGCGCCGCCGGCCGCGAGGGCAACACCGTCGGGACCTACATCTGCGCCGACCTCGCCTGCTCGCTCTACGTGCGCGGGCTGAAGAAGTCCACCCTGGTGACCCGGCCCGACGAGTCGCTGCCGCTGGCGGACCAGATCGCCCGGACGCTGGGCAACCTCGACGCCTTCCTCGCCCGGGTGCTCACCGACACGACCGTCACGCCCGGCTAGGCCCTGCCCGGGCGCAGGCCCGGTCCGGGCGCAGGCCCTGCCCGGCCGGGGCTCAGTGGCCGCGCAGCCCGTCCAGTTCGCGGCGCTCCCGCTTGGTCGGGCGCCCGGCCCCGCGGTCCCGCTGCCCGGCCGCCGCGACGAACTCGCGCGGCGGCCGCGGCGGGCTGTTGTCGACCAGGCACTCCGCGGCCGCCGGGGCGCCGACCCGCTTGCGGATCAGCGTCCGCACGACCACCACCCGCTCGTGGTTGTCCTCGCGCACCCGGACCTCGTCGCCGGGCTTCAGCGCCTGGGCCGGCTTGGCCCGTTCGCCGTTCACCCGGACGTGTCCGGCCCGGCAGGCGGCCGCCGCCAGCGCCCGCGTCTTGACCAGCCGGACCGCCCAGATCCAGCTGTCCACCCGCACGCTTCCCTCGTGTTCAGCCATCCTCGGAGCCTACCCAAGCGGTCGGGCCCGGGCGGCCGACGGACGGCCTGCGCGGCGGGACGGGCGGCCGCCCGGCGGCTACGCCGCGGCCGGCGCCTCCTGGATCGCCCAGCCGTTGCCGTCCGGGTCGTTGAAGAACACGAAGTTGTTCCAGGCCTCGCCGTGCCCGTTCACCCGGGCACCCGCCACGAAGTGCTGGACCGGACTGACCTGGACACCCCGCGCCACCAGTTCGGCGTGCGCCTTCTCGATGTCCGCCACCACCAGTTGGAGGCCCTTGACCGAGCCGGGCGGGGAGTCGATCACCCCCTTGCCCACCACGATCGAGCAGGGTGAGCCGGGGGGCGTCAGCTGGACCACCCGGACCCCGTCCCGCAGGCGGGTGTCGTGGTCCACCGTGAACCCGGCCTGCTCCTCGTAGAAGAGCTTCGCGCGGTCCACGTCGGACACGGGGACCACCACGACTTCGAGTTTCCAGTCCATCGCCCTCACCCCTCTCGGTCGGGCCCTTCCAGTATCCGTCCGGCGGCAGTCATCCAAAACTGTTCCCCCACCGGCCGTCCGATAGCCTGAGAACACGATGAATCCGCAGACCACGCCCGCCGCGACCACGTTCTCCACCCCGTGGGGCACCCTCGACCTCACCCGCTTCCCCGAGGACCCGCGCGAGCGGCTCCGGGCCTGGGACGCCGCCGACGAGTACCTGCTGCGCCACCTCGCGGGCGAGACGGACAGCGCGGGCGGCGCCGCCACCGAGCTGGCCGGCCGCCGGATCGCCGTCCTCGGCGACCGCTGGGGCGCGCTGACCACCGCGCTCGCCGGGTTCGGGCCGGTCCAGATCTCCGACTCCCACCTGGGCCGCCAGGCCACCCTGGCCAACCTGGCCCGCGCCGGTGCCGCCGTCGACGGGGACCGGCTGCTCAGTACCCGGGACACCCCGCCGGAGCGGATCGACGTGCTGCTGGTGCGCGTGCCCAAGAGCCTGGCCCTGCTGGAGGACCAGCTGCACCGGCTCGCCCCCGCGCTCCACCCCGGCACCGTGGTGGTCGGCACCGGCATGGTCACCGAGATCCACAGCTCCACCCTCCGGCTCTTCGAGCGGATCCTCGGCCCGACCCGCACCTCGCTGGCGGTCCGCAAGGCCCGGCTGATCCTGTGCACCCCCGATCCGGCGCTCGACCCCGGCCCGAACCCGTGGCCGCACCGCTACGCGCTGCCGTCGGACATCGGCCCCGCCGCCGGCCGTACGGTCGTCAACCACGCCGGGACGTTCTGCGCCGAGCGGCTCGACATCGGCACCCGCTTCTTCCTCGCCCACCTGCCCGTCCCCGCCCCGGGCGCCCGGGTGGTCGACCTCGGCTGCGGCAACGGCGTGGTCGGCACGGCCGCCGCGCTGGCCGGGCCCGGCGCGGAGCTGCTCTTCGTGGACGAGTCGCACCAGGCGGTGGCCTCCGCCGAGGAGACCTTCCGCGCCAACCTGGGCCCGGACGCCCCGGCCGAGTTCCGCACCGCCGACGCGCTGGCGGCGGACGTGGTCGCCCCCGGTTCGGTGGACCTGGTGCTCAACAACCCCCCGTTCCACTCGCACCAGGCCACCACCGACGCGACCTCCTGGCGGATGTTCACCGGCGCCAAGCGGGCCCTGCGGCCCGGTGGCGAACTCTGGGTGGTCGGCAACCGCCACCTCGGCTACCACGTCAAGCTGCGCCGCCTGTTCGGCAACTGCCGACTGGTGGCCGGGAACCCCAAGTTCGTGGTGCTGCGCGCCGTCAAGCGCTGACCGGCCCCAGGCCCCCAGGCCCCCAGGTCTCCAGGCCCCCGGGCCCCGGCCGTCGCGGACCTCCGCCCCGGGGCTCGCCCGGGCGCCCGGGGCGCTCTGCCACGAACTCCTTGCATGGATTTTCCCTCCCGCGTATATTCATGCCAAGACTAAGGAGGAACGCCATGGCATTGCGAGTCGCCGTCGCCGGCGCGAGCGGATACGCGGGCGGAGAGGTGCTGCGCCTGCTGCTCGGCCACCCGGAGGTGGAGATCGGGGCGCTGACCGGCGGCTCGAACGCGGGCGCCAGGCTGGGCGCGTTGCAGCCGCACCTGATCCCGCTCGCCGACCGCGTCCTCGAACCCACCACCCCCGAGGTGCTGGCCGACCACGACGTGGTGTTCCTGGCGCTGCCGCACGGCCAGTCCGCCGCCGTCGCCGAGGCCCTCGGCCCGAACGTCCTGGTGGTCGACTGCGGCGCCGACTTCCGGCTCAAGGCCGCCGCCGACTGGGAGCAGTTCTACGGCTCCGCGCACGCCGGCACCTGGCCCTACGGCCTGCCCGAACTCCCCGGCCACCGAGCCGCGTTGAAGGGCAGCAACCGGATCGCCGTGCCCGGCTGCTACCCGACGGCCGTCTCGCTCGCGCTGTTCCCCGCGTACGCGGCCGGACTCGCCGAGCCGGAGGCCGTCGTGGTCGCCGCCTCCGGCACCTCCGGCGCCGGCAAGGCCGCCAAGCCGCACCTGCTGGGCAGCGAGGTGATGGGCAACGTCAGCCCGTACGGCGTCGGTGGCGTCCACCGGCACACCCCGGAGATGGCGCAGAACCTCAGCCCGCTCGCGGGCGAACCGGTCACCGTGTCCTTCACCCCCACCCTCGTCCCGATGCCGCGCGGGATCCTCGCCACCTGCTCGGCCAAGGCCAGGCCCGGCGTGACCGCCGAGAGCCTGCGCGCCGCCTACGCCGGGGCGTTCGCGGACGAGGCCTTCGTCCACCTGCTGCCCGAGGGCCAGTGGCCGCAGACCAGCAGCGTCTACGGCGCCAACACCGCCCTGGTCCAGGTCGCCCTGGACGCCACCGCCGGGCGGATCATCGCGATCAGCGCGATCGACAACCTGGTCAAGGGCACCGCGGGCGGCGCGGTGCAGAGCATGAACATCGCCCTGGGCCTGCCCGAAGAGCTGGGCCTCCCCCTGAACGGAGTCGCACCGTGAGCAACAGCAGCAACGTGGGCGTGACGGCTGCCAAGGGCTTCCGCGCCGCCGGGGTGACCGCCGGCATCAAGGCCTCCGGCACGCCGGACCTCGCCCTGGTGGTCAACGACGGTCCCTCGCTCGCCGCGGCCGGCGTCTTCACCTCGAACCGGGTCAAGGCCGCGCCGGTGCTCTGGTCCGAGCAGGTCCTCAAGGGCGGGCAGGTCTCCGCCGTCGTCCTCAACTCCGGTGGCGCCAACGCCTGTACCGGCCCGCTCGGCTTCCAGGACACCCACGCCACCGCGGAGAAGGCCGCCGAGGAGCTGGGGCTCAACGCGGGCGAGGTCGCCGTCGCCTCCACCGGTCTGATCGGCGTCCGGCTGCCGATGGACATCCTGCTGCCCGGCGTCACCCTCGCCGCCGGCGAGCTCAGCGGGACCGGCGGCGAGGCCGCCGCGATCGCCATCAAGACCACCGACACCGTGCACAAGACCGCCCAGGTCACCAGCCCGGCCGGCTGGACGGTCGGCGGCATGGCCAAGGGCGCGGGCATGCTCGCCCCGAGCCTCGCCACCATGCTGGTCGTGCTCACCACCGACGCCGCCGTCGACAGCACGGACCTGGACGCCGCCCTGCGCGGCGCCACCCGCACCACCTTCGACCGGATCGACTCCGACGGCTGCATGTCGACCAACGACACCGTGCTGCTGCTGGCCTCCGGCGCCTCCGGCACCACCCCGGACCGGGCCGAGTTCGCCGAGGCCGTCCGCACCGTCAGTGCCGAGCTGGCCCGTCAGCTGATCGGCGACGCCGAGGGCGCGAGCAAGGACATCCGGATCGACGTCACCGGCGCCGCGACCGAGGACGAGGCCGTCGAGGTCGCCCGCACGATCAGCCGCAACAACCTGCTCAAGTGCGCCATCCACGGCGAGGACCCCAACTGGGGCCGCGTCCTCGCCGCGATCGGCACCACCTCCGCCGCCTTCGACCCGAACCGCCTCGACGTGGCCATCAACGGCGTCTGGGTCTGCAAGGACGGTGGGGTGGGCGAGGACCGCGACCTGGTCGACATGAAGGGCCGGGAGGTCGTCATCACCGCGGACCTCGACGCGGGCACCGCGAGCGCCTCGCTGTGGACCAACGACCTCACCGCCGACTACGTCCACGAGAACAGCGCCTACTCCACCTGATCCGCGCCGCACCTGATCCGCGACATCCTGACCCGCGGCACCACCGAACCGCGGCGGTACCGGGTCCGCGACATCCTCCCCCAGCCTCCGGCCGGGGGGACCCCCATCGACGAGGGAACCCCGTGCAGATCGCACCCAAGGGCGAACAGGCCCGCAACAACACCGCGTTGCCCAAGGCCATGACGCTGATCGAGGCACTGCCGTGGCTGGAGCGCTTCCACGGCAAGACCGTCGTGATCAAGTTCGGCGGCAACGCCATGGTGGACGACGAGCTCAAGTCGGCGTTCGCCCAGGACGTCGTCTTCCTCCGCTACGCCGGACTGCACCCCGTGGTGGTGCACGGCGGCGGCCCGCAGATCAGCGCCCAGCTGGACAGGCTCGGCCTGCAGTCCAGCTTCACCAACGGCCTGCGGGTCACCACCCCCGAGACCATGGACGTGGTCCGGATGGTGCTGGCCGGCCAGGTGCAGCGCGAGCTGGTCGGCCTGCTCAACGAGCACGGACCGTTCGCCGTCGGCATGACCGGCGAGGACGCGCACACCATGACGGCGGTCAAGCGCTACGCGGTGGTGGACGGCGAGCAGGTGGACATCGGCCTGGTCGGGGACATCGTCAACATCGAGGCCGGCGCGGTGAAGGCGCTGATCGGCGACGGCCGGATCCCGGTGATCTCCTCGATCGCGCGCGGTGCCGACGGTCACGTCTACAACATCAACGCCGACACCGCCGCCGCCGCCCTCGCGGTCGCCCTCGGCGCCGAGATGCTCGTCGTCCTCACGGACGTCGAGGGCCTCTACAAGGACTGGCCGAACTCCGACGACGTGATCAGCCAGCTCAACGCGAGCGAACTGGAGGAGCTGCTGCCCGGCCTGGCCAGCGGCATGCTCCCCAAGATGGAGGGCTGCCTGCGCGCCGTCCGCTCCGGCGTGGGCACCGCCCGCGTCCTGGACGGCCGGGTACCGCACAGCCTGCTGCTGGAGATCTTCACCGACGAGGGCATCGGCACGATGGTCGTGCCGGACGACGAGCCGACCGTGACCGGGGGACTGGCATGACGCACAACGAGCAGCTCACCGACCGGTGGCAGCACAGCTTCACCGACAACTACGGCACCCCCCGGATCCCGCTGGTGCGGGGCGAGGGCAGCAAGCTGTGGGACGCCGACGGCAAGGAGTACACCGACCTGCTCGGCGGCATCGCCGTCAACGCCCTCGGCACCGCCCACCCGGCGGTGGTCGAGGCGGTCGGCCGGCAGATCGCCACCCTCGGCCACGTCTCCAACCTCTTCATGGCCGAGCCCACCATCGCCCTCGCCGAGCGGCTGCTGCGCCTGGACGGCCGGGCGGGTGGCCGGGTGTTCTTCTGCAACTCCGGCGCGGAGGCCAACGAGGCCGCGTTCAAGATCAGCCGACGGACCGGGCGCACCCACCTGGTCGCCCTCCAGGGCGCCTTCCACGGTCGGACGATGGGAGCCCTCGCGCTCACCGGCCAGCCCGCCAAGCAGGACCCGTTCCGCCCGCTGCCCGGCGACGTCACCCACGTCCCCTTCGGCGACGTCGAGGCGCTGCGCGCGGCCGTCACCACCGAGACCGCAGCCGTCTTCCTGGAGCCGGTGCAGGGCGAGAACGGCGCGATCCCGCTGCCCGACGGCTACCTCCGGGCGGCCCGCGAGATCACCCGGGCCACCGGCACCCTGCTGGTCCTGGACGAGATCCAGACCGGCGTCGGCCGCACCGGCCACTGGTACGCCCACCAGGCCTTCGAGGGCGTCGAGCCGGACGTCGTCACCCTGGCCAAGGCGCTCGGCGGCGGCCTGCCGATGGGCGCCGTCCTCGCCTTCGGGGAGGCCGCCGAGCTGCTCACCCCGGGCCAGCACGGCACCACCTTCGGCGGCAACCCGGTGGCCGCCGCGGCCGGGCTCGCGGTGCTGGACACCATCGAGTCCGAGGGCCTGCTGGAGCACGTCCGCAAGCTCGGCGAGCGGCTGCGGCACGGCGTCGAGGCGATCGGCGACCCGCTGGTCTCGCACGTGCGCGGCGCCGGCCTGCTGCTCGGCATCGTGCTCACCGCGCCGGTCTCGGCCCGGGTCCAGGCCGTCGCGCAGGAGGCCGGGTTCCTGGTCAACGCGGCCGTCCCGGACGCCGTCCGGCTGGCCCCGCCGCTGGTGCTGACCGAGGAGGAGGCGGACGCGTTCCTCGCGGCGCTGCCGGGCATCCTCCGGACGGTGCGCGAAAGCGCCCCGGCCGATGCGAGTTGACCGTCGTCCGGGAGAATAATCACATGACCGTTTCCCACTCAGGCCCGTCCGCCGCCGGCCCGACGCCGCAGGTCCCACAGACCCGCACCGCGCGCCACCGGCGGATCGTGGACCTGCTCACCCGCCAGCCCGTGCGTTCGCAGAGCCAGCTCGCCAAGCTGCTCGCCGACGACGGACTCGTGGTCACCCAGGCGACCCTCTCCCGGGACCTGGACGAGCTGGGCGCGGTCAAGATCCGCAACCGGGACGGCGCGCTGATCTACGCCGTCCCGGCCGAGGGCGGCGACCGCACGCCGCGCGCGCCGATGGGGGAGTCGGCCAGCGAGGGCCGGATGGCCCGGCTGGCCGGCGAGCTCATGGTCTCCGCGACGGCCTCCGGCAACCTGGTCGTGCTGCGGACCCCGCCGGGCGCGGCCCAGTTCCTGGCCTCGGCGATCGACCAGGCCGAGGTGTTCGAGATCATCGGCACCATCGCCGGCGACGACACCGTCCTGCTGATCAGCCGTGACCCGGCCGGCGGCCAAGCGCTCGCCGACCACCTGATGCAACTCGCCCAGGCGAAGGCGCAGTAGCCCCTCGGACACCCGCAACCCCGGCCGACGGATCCCGTCCGGCCGGGGTTTTGTGTTTCATACGCCGTCATGCATACTTATGCCACCAGCCGCACATGTGTGAAGGAGCCCCGCGATGACCGCCCAGCAGTCCTCCGACGTCCGCCTCTGGGGCGCGCGCTTCGCCGACGGCCCGTCCGAGGCGCTGGCCAAGCTGTCCGCCTCGGTCCACTTCGACTGGCGGCTCGCCCCGTACGACATCGCCGGCTCCAAGGCCCACGCCCGGGTCCTGCACAAGGCCGGACTGCTCTCCGACGACGAACTGGCCGCCATGCTGGACGGCCTCGACCGGCTGCTCGCCGACGTCGAGGCGGGCACCTTCACCGGCACCGTCGCCGACGAGGACGTCCACACCGCCCTGGAGCGCGGCCTGCTGGAGCGCCTCGGCGCCGAGCTCGGCGGCAAGCTGCGGGCCGGGCGCTCCCGCAACGACCAGATCGCCACCCTGTTCCGGATGTACCTGCGGGACCACGCGAAGACCATCGGCGGCCTGCTGCTCGACCTCCAGCACGCCCTGGTCGGCCTCGCCGAGGCGCACCCGGACACCGCCATGCCGGGCCGCACCCACCTCCAGCACGCCCAGCCCGTGCTCTTCGCCCACCACGTCCTCGCGCACGTGCAGGCCATCGGCCGGGACGCCGAGCGGCTGCGCCAGTGGGACGCCCGCACCGCCGTCTCGCCGTACGGCTCCGGGGCGCTGGCCGGCTCCTCGCTCGGCCTCGACCCGCAGGCCGTCGCCGCCGAGCTCGGCTTCGAGGGCGGCTCGGTCGGCAACTCCATCGACGGCACGGCCTCGCGCGACTTCGTCGCCGAGTTCGCCTTCGTCACCGCGATGGTCGGGATCAACCTCTCCCGGATCGCGGAGGAGGTGATCATCTGGAACACCAAGGAGTTCGGCTTCATCACGCTGCACGACGCCTTCTCCACCGGCTCCTCGATCATGCCGCAGAAGAAGAACCCGGACATCGCCGAGCTCGCCCGCGGCAAGTCCGGTCGCCTGATCGGCAACCTGACCGGCCTGCTGGCCACCCTCAAGGCGCTCCCGCTGGCCTACAACCGGGACCTGCAGGAGGACAAGGAGCCGGTCTTCGACTCCTGCGACACGCTGGAGGTGCTGCTGCCGGCGTTCACCGGGATGATGGCCACCCTCACCGTGCACCGGGAGCGGCTGGAGGAGCTCGCCCCGGCCGGCTTCTCGCTCGCCACCGACATCGCCGAGTGGCTGGTCAAGCAGGGCGTGCCGTTCCGGGTCGCGCACGAGGTGGCCGGCGCCTGCGTCAAGGTCTGCGAGGCCGAGGGCATCGAGCTGTCCGACCTGACGGACGAGCAGTTCGCCGGGATCTCCGGCCACCTGACGCCGGAGGTGCGCTCGGTGCTCAGCGTGCACGGCGCCATCGCCTCCCGCAACGGGCGCGGCGGCACCGCCCCCTCGGCGGTCGCGGTCCAGCTCGCCGAGGTGAAGGCGGACCTGGCGCGGCAGCAGGAGTGGGTGCAGGGCTGACCGGGGGTCGGCGTGAGCAGGGGCGCGGCGGTCCGACCGGCGCGCCCCTGCGGCGTCCGCGCCCCGGTCCGGGCGTAACCGGCCCCGCCCCGGGGCGTCATGCACGGTGTGTGCACCACCCCTCCCCCCGTCCCCTCCGCCGAGGACGTCTACCTCGCCGAACGCCGCCGCCGCGTGGTCCGCGAGACCGTCGCCGCCCTGCCCGGCCGCTGCCCGCAACTGATCGCCGCCCTCGCGGAGGACCCGCCGCCCAGCTACCGCGAACTCTCCGAGCGCCTCGGCATGCCCCGCGGCTCCATCGGCCCCACCCGCTCCCGCTGCCTAGCCTGCCTGCGCACGCTGCTCCACGCGGAGCGGTACCCGTGAGGCGCGGGAGGGCTTCCGGGCGCGTCCGCCCGCACTCCCCGGTGCGCGTTCCACGCCGCGCGCCCCGTCCCACCACCCCCTCCTCGCCCG
This sequence comes from Kitasatospora sp. NPDC059599, assembly GCF_042735125.1. Lineage (NCBI taxonomy): Bacteria > Bacillati > Actinomycetota > Actinomycetes > Kitasatosporales > Streptomycetaceae > Kitasatospora > Kitasatospora sp. NPDC059599. Next base: position 19,666 of record NZ_JBHWCL010000154.1, read on the forward strand.
GGCGTGACCCTCGCCACGTCTGGCCCCCCGAAGGTTGAGGGAAGCTGACACCCGGGTAGAGCGCTGGCGAACGCAGCTCTTGACGGTGACGCGATCACTCGGATACTGAGCGTGAGCGCGCCACCTCTGCGCGCCGGGCACGACGACTGGGGAGGCCCCTCCACATGGGCATGAGCGTGATCATCTCGGCCGCGGCGGCCGAGGACGCGGAGCAGATCCTCAAGCTCCAGTACCTCGGCTACCAGCCCGAGGCCGAGCTGTACGGCGACTGGGCGATCGAGCCCCTGACGCAGACCCTGGAGAGTCTGCGCGCCGAACTGACCGAGCAGCACTTCCTGGTCGCCCGGCTGGGCGGCGAGGTGGTCGGCACCGTCCGCGGCCGCGTGGAGCCCGACGGCGTCGCCCGGATAGGGCGTCTGGTCGTCCACCCGCGGATGCAGCGCCACGGCCTCGGCGGTCGCCTGCTGGACGCGCTGGAGCGCCGCCTCGCCGAGGACGGCGCGGTGTCCGCCTACCGCCTCTTCACCGGCCACCGCAGCCTCGGCAACCTGCGCCTGTACGCCCGCCAGGGCTACCGGCAGACCCGGGTCGAACAGGTCAACAGCCGGCTGAGCTTCGTCCACCTGGAGAAGCCCGTCAGCACGCCGCTCGCCGCGACGGCCTGACCGGCCGCCCCGCGCCCCGCCCCTCGGCGCCGCCACCATCCGGACGATCCGGTGGCGGCGCCGAGTCATGTCTGCGCTGGTCAGAGCGGTATGCGTCCGCATTGCGGACAGCCTGGTCAAATAATTGGGCGTACCTCGAACCATCTGTTTTACTGGCTCACATGACTGCGACGACGAACTGCACCCCCACCGGCACGCTGCCGGCAGGTGAGCGTGCCATGTGCCGTCGAATGTGTCACTGCTGAGGGCCACCGCCCCCGGCACCCCTCCGAGGGTGCCTCCCCTCGCGCCCCGAAGCGAGACTCCGGCGCCGCTCCCGCCCGTGTGAGCGCGCCCTTCCTCCCGTACCCCTCCCCCTGCCGTGCCCGCCCGCCCGCGGGCGCCGGTGAGTCGTAAGGCCACGCCCTCGCGCGGCCCGGCCGTCCGACGGCCGCGATCAAGGGGTGGCAGGTCCGGATCCCCCTGGCGAAGCGCCGCAAGGACACCGCCGACCGAAACCCGGTCGGGCGGTCGACCCGCGCCGCCCGCCCCCGACCCACGGAAGCTGCTGTGATCACCACCACGGACCTCACGAAGGTCTACCGCTCCCGAGGCCGCGAGGTGACCGCCCTCGCCGGTGTCGACCTGCACGTCCGCCCGGGCGAGGTCTACGGCGTCGTCGGCACCAGCGGCGCCGGCAAGTCCACCCTCATCCGCTGCGTGAACATGCTGGAGCGCCCGACCTCCGGCACCGTCACCGTGGACGGGGCCGAACTCACCGCCCTGTCCGCCGGCGAGAACCGCGCGGGACGGGAACTGCGCGAGGCGCGGCGCCGGATCGGCATGGTCTTCCAGCACTTCAACCTGCTCTCCTCGCGGACGGTGCAGCAGAACGTCGAACTCCCGCTGGAGATCATCGGACTGGACCGCACCCAGCGCCGCCGCAAGGCCGCCGAACTGCTCGACCTGGTCGGCCTCGGCGACAAGGCCCGCAGCTACCCCAACCAGCTCTCCGGCGGCCAGAAGCAGCGCGTCGGCATCGCCCGCGCCCTGGCCGGCGACCCCAAGGTGCTGCTCTCCGACGAGGCCACCTCGGCGCTCGACCCGGAGACCACCCGCTCGATCCTCAAGCTGCTGCGCGACCTCAACCAGCAGCTCGGCCTCACCGTCCTGCTGATCACCCACGAGATGGACGTCATCAAGTCCGTCTGCGACTCCGCCGCCCTGATGCGCGGCGGCCGGGTGGTCGAGTCCGGCGAACTCACCGACCTGCTGGCCAAGCCCGGCTCCGAGCTGGCCCGCGAGCTGTTCCCGCTCAGCGAGTTCGGCACCGGCCACGCCGGCTCCACCGTGCTGGAGATCACCTTCCAGGGCGACACCTCGGCCCAGCCGTTCGTCTCCCAGCTGGCCCGCACCTACCAGATCGACATCAACATCCTCGGCGCCGCCGTGGAGACCATCGCCGGCCGGATGGTCGGGCGGATGCGGGTCGAGCTGCCCGGCGGCCACCAGGACAACGTGGTGCCGATCGGCTACCTGCGCGAGCAGGGCCTGCAGGTGGACGTACTGGGCGCGGTGGACGGAGCGGTGGCATGACCTGGGACGAGATGTGGGCCCTGATGGGGCCCGCCACGCAGGAGACCTTCCAGATGGTCGGGGTGTCCGCCGCCTTCACGGTGCTGCTCGGCCTGCCGCTGGGCATCCTGCTGGTGCTCACCGACAAGGGCGGCCTGCTGGCCAACCGGGCCGTCAACAAGGGCATCGGCTTCGTGGTGAACCTGGCCCGCTCGGTGCCGTTCATCATCCTGATGATCGCGCTGATCTCCTTCACCCGCTGGCTCGTCGGCACGTCGATCGGCTGGCAGGCGGCGACCGTGCCGCTGACCATCGGCGCCATCCCGTTCTTCGCCCGCCTGGTCGAGACCTCCGTCCGCGAGGTCGACGGCGGCCTGGTCGAGGCCGTCCAGTCGATGGGCGCCGGCACCTGGACGATCGTCCGCAAGACCCTGCTGCCCGAGGCGCTGCCCGGCATCGTGGCCTCGATCACCACCACGGTCATCACCCTGGTCGGCTACTCCGCGATGGCCGGCACGGTCGGCGGCGGCGGCCTCGGCACCCTCGCCGTCAACTACGGCTACCAGCGCTTCGAGACCGCCTTCATGTGGGTCATCGTGGCCGAGCTGGTGATCATCGTCACGGCCGTCCAGCTGATCGGCGACTTCGCCGTCCGCCGCCTCTCCCACCGCGGCCGCACCGGCGGCCGGACCCGGCTGTTCGGCCGCGGCCCGGCCGGCCCGGCCGGTCCGGCCGCCGGCGACAAGGACCTCGTCGCCTCCTAGACCTCCCGCCTCCGACTCCGGACGCGGCTCCCCGTATCACGCAGAAAGGCACTTTTCGTGCGCAACGCCCTGAAGTTCACCAGCGCCCTGGCCACCGCCGGCCTCGCCCTCTCCCTCGCCGCCTGCGGCAGCTCGGGGTCCTCCTCCTCGGACCCGAACGCGCCGCTCAAGGTCGTCGCCAGCCCGACCCCGCACGGGCAGATCCTCAAGTTCGTCAAGGACAACCTCGCGGAGAAGGCGGGCCTCAAGCTCGACATCAAGGAGGTCACCGACTACGTGACCCCCAACACGGCGGTGCAGGACGGTTCGGCCGACGCCAACTTCTTCCAGCACGTCCCGTACCTGGAGGACTTCAACAAGAAGCACGGCACGACCATCGTGTCCGTCGAGCCCGTGCACCTGGAGCCGCTGGGCCTCTACTCCAAGAAGGTCAAGGCGATCGCCGACCTGCCGGACGGCGCCACCGTCGGCCTGCCGAACGACGCCACCAACGAGGGCCGCGCCCTCAAGCTGCTCGCCGACAACAAGCTGATCACCCTCAAGGACGGCGTCACCACCACGGCCACCCCGGCCGACGTGACCGGCAACCCGAAGAACCTCAAGTGGAAGGAGCTGGAGGCCGCCCAGCTGCCCCGCTCCGTCACCGACCTCGACGCCGCCGTCATCAACGGCAACTACGCGATCGACTCCGGCCTGAAGCCGGCCACCGACGCGCTGGTGCTGGAGAAGGCCGACGGCAACCCGTACGCCAACATCCTCGCCGTGAAGAAGGGCAAGGAGGACGACCCGCGGGTCAAGAAGCTCGCCGAGCTGCTGCACTCCGACGAGGTCAAGAAGTACGTCAACGACACCTTCCAGGGTTCGGTCATCCCGGCCTTCTGATCCGTCGCACCGCGGTACGCCGCGACGCCCGACCGGGCCCCCGCCGCAC
>NZ_JBHWCL010000155.1:0-23345 GCF_042735125.1 Kitasatospora sp. NPDC059599
TGTTCCGTTGTGGCGTGGGGCCGGCGGGGGGGGCGGGGGCGCCTGGTGGGTGGGCGGGCGGCGGCCCCCCGCGCGGCGCTGCCGATGCCCGGTGCCCGGCCGGCGGGGGCCGGACAGGGGCCCGCCCGATCGCGGCACGCTGTCGTGGTCAATGGTCATCAGCGCACGATCTCCCCTGCTGTGTGCCCGGGGTTACGGTGCCCCGGCACCGGTTGGCGCGGGGCGGCCGTCCCGGCCCGGTGGGCGCGGTCCTGACAGCACCTGCTGCCGCCGGCGGCTCTCGGAGCTCCCGTGGCGGGGCCGATCGTGAAGGGATCGGCCGCGGGGGACTCGGTCGCGAGGGGCCCAGCCGTGAATTCCCGATATGAAATCTGAACGAAGCAGGCAAAATCCGACAATACCGAACCAGGCGTTACGGGACGGAAGTTGACTTGCCGTTTCATTCCAGCCGCCCATTAATAGGTATTTCGGATTTGAAGCCCCATCCCCTGTCCGGTTGAGGGTGCGAATTCGCCGACGCCGGAATCGGCGGGCATTCACGGCATGTGAAACGATCAGATCCGCTCTGGGACACGGGCCCTGCGCCGCCCCGCAGCCGGCCCGGCGCCCAGCAGATGCCGGTAGAGGGCGTCCACCTGTTCGACCACGGTGCGCACGTCGTGCCGGGCGACCGCGTGATCGCGCAGGCGCGCGCCGCGTCGCTCGCATTCGATCGGATCGGACAGCGCTTCCCCCATTCGGGTGGCGAGCGCCGCCGCGTCCTCCGGCGGGACCACCGCCTGCTCCCGCTCCGCCGGCGGCAGGCACTCCCGCGCCCCCGGCACGTCGGTCAGCAGCACCGGACGGGCGGCCGCCATCGCCTCCAGCGGGGCCAGCGCCATCCCCTCCCAGCGCGAAGGCAGCACCACCAGGTCGGCCGCCGCCAGCCACGGGCGCGGGTCCGCCACGTCCCCGACCAGCCGGACCCGGGCCGGCTCGGCGCTCTCCCGGACCAGCTCCGCCACCCGCTGCTCGTCCGGCCCACCGCCGACCAGCGCCAGCCTCGCCTGCGGCACCCGGCGCAGCACCTCCGGCCAGGCGGCGAGCAGCACGTCCTGGCCCTTCTGCCGGCACAACCGCCCGACGCAGACCGCGAGCGGGGCGTCCAGGTCCAGGCCCAGCGCGATCCGGGCGGCCCGACGGTCGGCGGGCGCGTAGTGCCGGACGTCCACGCCGTTGGGCACCACCGCCCAGTCGGCGTGCACCCCGGCGGCCACGCCGTCGGCCCGCTCCTGGACGCTGACGCAGAGCAGCCGGTGCGCCCAGCGGGTGGCGAAGCGCTCCCAGCGCAGGGTGGCGGCGGCCAGCGCGCCGTCCACGGCCGCGAAGGACCAGGCGTGCGGCTGGAACACCGTCGGCACGGCGCCGCGCACCGCCAGCCGGCCGGCCAGCCCGGCCTTGGCGCTGTGCAGGTGGACCACGTCGGGCGCGGCCGCGCGGACGATCCGGCGCAGCCGCCAGGCCTCGGCGGCGGTGCCCGCGCCCGGCGAACGCCCGGCGGGCCAGTCCTGGACCAGCGCGCCCACCGCCGCGGCCTCCTCGGCCAGCCGCCCGCCGCGCGGACAGGCGACCAGCACCCGGTGGCCGGCCTCGCGCTGTCCCCTGACCAAGTCGGCGACGACGCGGGCGACCCCGCCGTCCACCGGTTGCGAAATGTGAAGGATCGTCATATGCACGGCGGCGAGCCTAGGGTGGCTCCCCCGCGCCGGGCGGCCCCCGTCACCCGGAGGTGGCGGTTCGACCACCCGTACGGTGTTCCGCTCGTACGGGTGGCCGACCGCCTCGAATTCCCGCGCGATTCAAGCACGTTGATGGATTCAGGCGACCGAATCGCGCTGCCGGTCGCGTCACCCGGCGACCGCGGCGGGCCTCGGCCGTCCCGACGGACCCTCGATCCGCCTCAGCGGACCTCGACGTGCTTCCGCGGACCTCGATGCGCGTCAGCGGACCTCGGCGGCCAGGTTGGCCAGCACCTGGTCGTGGATCCGGTTCAGGCCCTTGGGGGCGAAGGTGCGCTCGAAGAAGCCGCCGATGCCGGTCGCGCCCTGCCAGGTGGCGGTCACGGTGACCTTGGTGCCGCCCTCACCGGCGGCCGCGACGGTCCAGGTGATCACCATGCTGGAGTTGGCGTCCTTCTCCACCAGCTGGTCGGGCTGCGGCGCCGAGACGGTGAACAGGCAGTCCCGCACCCGCTTCTCGGTGGCCTGCAGCTTCCAGTGCACCTGGGTGCCGGCGCCGGTGCCGCCGACCCGGACCTCGTACTCGCTGTACTGCGCGGGCAGCAGCTTCGGGCGGGTCACCTGGTAGTCGGCCAGCGCCTCGTACACCTGCTCCGGGGCCGCGTCGTAGACCCGCTCGGTGGTGGCCTGCACCTGTCCCATGACCTTGCTCTCCTCGTGTGGTGGGTCGCGCTCTCACCGGCAAGCCAATCACAGGGTCACGCCCGTGACGCGGCGGGATAGGGTGGCCGGTGTGCTCGATCTGGTGACTGCAGTGCGCTACGTCGACCCGCTGCGGGCCGGCGGCTCCGTGCCCGGCGTGGTGGAGACCGACGACCTGGGAACGTACGTGGTCAAGTTCACCGGGGCCGCGCAGGGCCGCAAGGCGCTGATCGCCGAGGTGATCGTCGGCGAGCTGGCCCGGCGGCTGGGCCTGCGGGTGCCCGAGCTGCGGCTGGTGGACTTCGACCCGGCCGTCGCCGCGGACGAACCGGACACCGAGATCCAGGACATGCTCAGGGCCAGCACCGGCCTCAACCTCGGGATGGACCTGCTGCCCGGGGCGCGGGACTTCCGGCCGGGGATGATCGCGGTGGACTCCGTCGAGGCCGGCCGGGTGGTCTGGCTGGACGCGCTCACCGGCAACGTCGACCGCACCGTGCACAACCCCAACCTGGTGGTCTGGCACGGACGGCTCTGGCTGATCGACAACGGCGCCGCGCTGATCTTCCACCACCGCTGGGCGGGGGCCGGGGCGGCGGTCGGCAAGCGGTACGACCTCAGCGCGCACGCCCTCGGCGGCTCCGCCCCGGACGTCGGGCTCGCGGACGAGGAGCTCGGCCCGCTGGTCACCGTGCCGCTGCTGGAGGAAGTGCTGGCGCTGGTCCCGGACGCGTGGCTGGCCGGCGAGCCCGGCTTCGACTCGGTGGACGCCGTCCGGCACGCCTACGTCACCCACCTGGCCGCCCGGGTGGTGCTCTCCGAGCAGTGGCTGCCGGAGGGGTTCGCCACCCCCGAGCAGCTGCGCGAGGCCGAGCGGCGGCAGGCGGCCCGGACCCGGGCCGGGCGGCCGGCCTGGTTGCAGGAGGTGCCGGACCTGCACGGCAAGCCGTCGGTGGAGACGGTCTGGGGGCAGCACGTCGACGAGGGCTGACCGCGGGTGGCGGCCGGCGCCGCGGCCGGGACGGCCGAACGGCAGCCGAACGGCGGCCGCGGGTCGGACTCAGCCCAGTGCGGGCCGGATCCAGCCGACGTACTCGATCGCGGTGCCGACCAGCAGGCCGAAGCCGGCCGTCGGGAACGCGACGTCCGCGGGCAGCCGCCGCAGCCGGACGACCAGGAACGCCAGGCCCAGCCCGAGCAGCGGCCCGGCGGCGAGCAGCAGGGCGAGCAGCAGCACCGCGGCCGGCGAGCTGCCGGCGGCCAGGCCCATCACCGCGACCACCAGGCCGCCCGCGCCGAGGGTGGCCAGCATGGGTGCGGCGAGCAGCAGTTGGCCTACGCCCAGGGCCAGCGCGACCCGGTTCCGCCGGCCGGGGAGGCCCGGTGCGCCGAGGGTGGTCGGCCGGCCGGGGACGCTCTGCGCCATGTCGCTCAACTCCTGTGGTGACTCCGGTGGGTACGACTCCATCCTGTGCGGCGGGCGTGGCGGCGGCCTGAGTACGGGTACTCAAACGCGACCGGGGAGCGGGACCCAGTGGTCCCGCTCCCCGGCTCAGCGATCAGGTGTCGTCGTGGTCAGCCTCTCAGCGCCACCACTGGACCGCCTTCTCGGCGTTGATGATGCCCGCGCCGTAGAAGCCGTTGTCGTCCGCGCCGCCCTCACAGGTGGCCTTCCACTGGCCGGCGCCGCCGGGGTTGAAGTCACCGGTCGGGCACGGGTGCGACTCGGCCTGGCTGGTCAGCATCTCGGTCAGCTCGTCCGGGCTGGCCCACGGGAAGGTGCTGGCGAGCAGGGCGAGGACGCCGGTGGTGTGCGGGGAGGCCATCGAGGTGCCCTGCATGTAGCCGTACTTGCCACCGGGGATGGTGGACAGGATGCGGCCGTCCTTGTCCGGGGTGTTCGGGATCTGGTAGCGCTTGTCGCCACCCGGCGCGGCGACGGTCACGACGCCCTTGCCGTAGCTGGAGTAGTACGACTTCTCGCCGTTGACGCCCACCGAGGAGACGGCGATGACGCCCGGCAGCTCGGTCGGCAGCGACAGGCAGTCGTTGGTGACCGGGCGGGTGCCCGGGGTGGTGTCGTCCGGGCTGGAGACGTCAGTGGTCTTGTGCGCCAGGTCGATGTTCTCGTTGCCCGCCGCGGCGACGTTGAGGACGCCCTTGCGCTGCGAGAACGCGACGGCCTTCTTGACGGCGGCGGTGATGGCCGCCTGGTCCTTGTCGTTCGGGCAGTTGAACATCCACGGGTCGACGTAGTAGCTGTTGTTGGTCACCTTGAACTGGTGCTCACCGGCCCACACGAAGCCGCAGATCGCGTACTCCGGGTAGATGAACCCGCCGTCGTCGACGACCTTGACCGCGGCCAGCTTCACGTTCGGGGCGATGCCGACGATGCCCTTGCCGTTCTTGGCGGCGGCGATGGTGCCGGCCACGTGGGTGCCGTGGTCGCCGTCGGGGCCCGGCTGCCAGGCCTTCCAGTCGGTGTTCGGCTTGCCGCCGTCGATGCAGGAGACCGACTGCGAGGCGTCCACGTTGGCGGCCAGGTCCTCGTGCGTGGCGTCGATGCCGGAGTCCAGCACGCCGACGGTGACGTTGCGGCTGCCGAGCGAGATCTTGTGCGCCTTGTCGACACCGATCTGGCGCATGTCCCACTGGTTGGCTTCCAGCGGCTCCTGGCCGGCGGCGGGCGCGGTGGTGGGCGCCGGGGCGACCTCGGCCTTGCCCTGGTCGGCGGCGGTGATGCCCTTGGTGCGGCTGGCGCCGACCGAGTCGACGCCCTTGGCCAGACGCAGCTTCTCGGCGAACTTGGTGTCCGTCGAGCGGGCGATGACGACGCCGATCTGCTCGTACGAGTAGACCACCGAGCCGCCGAGGCTCTTGACGGCCTGCTCGACCTTCTGCACCTGGCCGTGGTTGGCCTTGGTGTTGACGACGTAGCTGAGCAGCGGGCCGGTCGTCGGGTCGGCCGTGGGAGCCGCGACGGCGGTGCCGGCCGGGAGCGCGAGGGCGCCGGCGGTGGCGAGCACGAGGCCCACTGCCGCGTACCGGGTCCGGCTGATCCGAGGAACTCTCATTGGGGTTGGCCCTCCCGAGTCGTCATCCGGCAGCTGCGGTTGGCAGGTGCACTGGGAATGACCGGAACTTAATGAATATTCGATGAGATGCGCAAGAGGTAGTCATCTAATCGTCACATCTAGAGCAACAAGAGAGGTTGAGAGTTCGCAGATCAACAAGGGCAACAGGGCCAAGATTGTTAAAAAGTGATGGTTCGCCGACGTGCGGCCACCCACTTCGGAAGCGCCTTCACCGGCCCCGGCCACACCCTGAGGTGCAGCTGTGACGACCTTCCGGGCTGCTACAACCCGTACAGCCGACGGGCGTTGTCGGCGGCGACCGAGTGCGCCAGCCGCTGCGCGTCGGCCGCCGCACACGCACCGTCGGACTGCCACCGATCCAGCAACTCAGCCAGTCCGTGCCGGAACTGACAGGTGCCCACCAAGAAAAGTTCGGGCAGCCCGTAGGCGTCGGTGGAGAACAGCAATTTTCCGAACGGCGCCAGTTCCAGCATCTCGCCCAGCACCTCCGCCACCCGGGGCCCGGTGTACGAGGCGGTCAGCCCGAGGTCGGTGAAGACCGTCGGGAAGGCCTGGGCCAGCCAGGCGGCCTGGCGGTGGTACGGGTAGCAGTGCAGCAGCACCAGCGGGACGCCGCTGGGCTCGGCGGCGCGCACGAAGTCCGTCAGCAGGGACGGGTCGGCCCGGTGCAGGGTGAGGTCCGGATCGCCGAAGCCGGTGTGGAGCTGGAGGGGCAGACCGAGCTCGGCGCAGACGTCCACGGCCGTCCAGAGCAGGTGGTGCAGCAGGACCGGGTCGGTCAGCCGGCCGTGCCCGCCGCGCAGCCGGGCGCCGGCCGCGGCCACCACGGCCGACCGGGCGGGCCGGTGCGCCGGGGCGGCCAGGCCGTGCCGGTAGGCGAGCACCGACTTGACCGCGACGGCACCCCGGGCGGCGGCCGCCAGCGCCTCGGCGACGGCCCCGGGCCAGTCCTCGGCACCGGCCGTCACCGACCCGGCGACCGTCTCCAGTCGGACCACCTCGCGCACCGACGCCCCGGCCAGCGCGGCGAGTTCGGCCGGGGGCAACAGCGGCAGGCCCGCGGCGGCGGTCAGTCCGGTGTCCACCAGCAGGGTGTCCAGCCCGGCTGCGGCGAGCAGCCGGGCGGTCGCTTCGGCGGCGCCCAACTCGCGCCGCCGGGCCAGGTAGTCGACGGCCGGGGCGTGCACGGGCAGGCCGAGCACGGGCGGGCACCAGCGCCGTACGGCGAGGCCGAGCGCGCTGTCGAAGGGCGAGCAGCCCGGCGCGGGTGGCCGGTCCGACTCGGTGAGCAGCGCGGCCAGGGCGTCGTCGGCGAGGTCGGCCGCCACCACGCTGTGGCAGTGGTGGTCGACCAGCGCGGGCGCCTCCGGCCGGGACACCGGTCAGTACCGCCAGCGGGTGGCCGCGGCCAACTCCTCGGGCGTCACGGACGCGTACTGCTCCGCCTCGGCCCGGCGCACCGCCAGCACCGCCTGGTACAGCGGCTCACCGAGCGCCTCGCGCAGCACCGCCGAGCGCTCGTAGGCGGCCAGCGCCCCGGCCGGGCCGTCCGGCAGCCGGGGGACCGTGCCGGGCTCGGCGGCCGCCGGGTCCCCGGTGAACTCCGGTGGCAGCGCCCGGCGCTGGTCCAGCCCGGCGAGACCGGCCGCGATCACCGCGCCGACGGCCAGGTACGGGTTGGCGCTCGCGTCGAAGCACTTGACCTCGGCGTTGGCCGCTGCGGCCCGCTCCCCGGTGGAGCCGGTCACCAGGCGCAGCGCGGCCTCGCGGTTCTCCAGGCCCCAGCACTGGTAGGCACCGGCCCAGTTCGAGGGCACCAGCCGCAGGTACCCGGCCGGGCTGGAGCAGCCCAGCACCAGCAGTTCGGGCAGGGCGTCGAGCACCCCGGCGAGGAAGCCCTCGGCCTCGGCCGTCAGGCCGTGCGGCCCGGAGCCGCCGTGGCCGAGGTTGCGCCCGTCCCGCCAGAGACTGAGGTGCAGGTGGCCGCCGTTGCCGACCGCGCCCGCCTCGACCACCGGCGCGAAGGAGACCCGCAGGCCGTGCCGGGCGGAGACGGCCCGCACGGTGTGCCGGACCAGGACGGAGGTGTCCGCGGCGCCGACCGGGCCCTCGGGGGCGACCGACACCTCGAACTGGCCCGGGGAGTACTCGGGGTGGATCTGCAGGACGTCCAGTCCCTGCTCGCCGAGGGCGCGCAGGACGTCCCGCAGGTAGTCGGAGAGGTCGGTGAGCCGGTGCATCCCGTAGGCGGGGCCGTGCGTCGGGTACCGCGGCTCCTCCTGTGGGGAGCCGGCGAGGGCCACCACCCACTCGACCTCGATGCCGGCCTTGAGGCCCAGCCCGCGCGCGGCCGCCGCGGCCTCCGCCCGGCGGGCGAACAGCCGCTGGCAGCCGGGGTGCGGAGCGCCGCTCTGGGTGTACCTGTCCGCCGGGGCCCAGGCCCACCCGGGCTGGGCGGCCAGCGGGACGGCCCGTTCCAGGTCGGGGTAGAGCCTGAGGTCCCCGGTGGGGCCGCCGATGACCGGGCTGGTGGTGACCGTGTCGTCGGCGAGGAAGACGTCGAAGCAGGGTGCGGCGCCGATGCCCCACTGCGCGGCGTGCGACAGGCCGCCGAGCGGCACCGCCTTGACCCGGGTGATGCCCGCGTTGTCCACCCAGGTGACGGCCACCGCGTCGACGGCGGCCGTGCGCAGCCGGTCGGCGGCCTCCTGGGCCTGCTCGGCCCGCTCGGCGCGTGGGGGCAGCGCGACGGCCGCGACGGGGCCGAACGACCCGGCCGCACCGGCCGGGTGGACGGGGCCGGGCGCGGTGGGGCCGGCGGCGGTTCCGATGGTCATGTCACCATGCTGCCCCGCCGGTCGGGCCCGCGTAACTCCCCTATCGGGTGGTCCAAACGGAGGCCCGTCCACCCGTTCACCCGTTCGGGGAGAACCGGGCCGTCAGGTCCCCCGCGGTGATCCGTTCCAGGGCGTCCGGGGCCGCGTCCGTCGGGCCCGGGTAGAGCCGGTAGAGCGTCCCGTGCGCCCCGGCCGGGACCGGCACGTCGGCGTGCACCAGGGCCGCGAACGCCCGTGCGCCGGTGAGGCGTTCGGCGATCAGCCGGGCGGTGTCGTCCGGCGGCTGCTCGGTGCGCCGGTCGCTCTCGTGGCGCCCGCGCAGGCGCGCCGCGAAGTCGGCCACCGGCTCGTCCGCGCCCCGGTGGTAGACACCCAGTCCGAGGCCCGTCCGGTCGCGGACCAGCACCTCGTCGCTGCCGGTCGCGGCGGCGGCGCAGGCGAGGTCCCAGAGGGTGGCCCTGGCGCCGGGGGCGAAGTGCGTCAGGACGTCCCGGGCCAGCGAGCCGATCCGGGCGTGGTGCCGGTCGAGGTTGTGGAACCCGGCGTGGGAGCCGGCGTTGAGGTCGGTCCAGGTGTAGCTGCGGGTCCGGAGGTCGACGATCATCGGCACGCAGATCCTGGCGTCCCCGGCGAGGTCCAGCCTTTGCCGGACGCTCTTGGGGTGGAAGCTGCCGGTGCGCTGCCGGGCCGCCTCGGACGGGGTCAGGGCCATGAAGCCGGCGAAGGCGTCGGTGAGGTCCTCGAACGGGACGTCGTTGTAGCTGAACACCACCACCACGGCGTACCGGGCACCCGCCTCCCCCAGCGCCGGCAGGTCGAGGTCGACGAACTCGGTGGCGCCGTGCGGCGGCGGAGCGGTGGTGAAGTCCCCGGAGTGGACGGCGGCACGCGGGCCGAGGACCAGCCGGGTGTAGTCGCACAGGCCGGTGAACTGCCACTCCTCGTCGTAGAAGGCGACCGACAGGTCGAGGTCGACCCGCTGGTGCGGGCGCTGCATCCAGTGCACGAACAGCCGCAGCAGCTGCCCGTCCGGGATCCGCTGCACGCTGCCGCGCGGCACGGCCACCAGGGTCCTGGCACTGGCGCGCTCGGCGAAGGGCACGACCAGGTCGGCCAGCGCGGCGTCCAGGACGGCCACCTCGTAGCGGCCCTCCTCCCGTGCCGACCGCTCGGCCCGGCGCAGCAGTTCGGCCTCGATCAGGGCACGGACCGGGGCGGCGAGGCCGGCCGGGACGGGCGTGCCCCAGTCGTGGCGGGCGTGCGCCGAGGCGACCCGGCCGCGCGGGAAGTACAGCCGCCGCTCGCCGTGTTCGCGCGGCGCGCGCAGCCGCCCGTACGCGCCGAGCAGCGGTCCGGGGGCGACGGCGCGCAGTGCCGCCGGCAGCGCCCCGGCGAGGTCGGCGGGCATCGGCTCGCCGGGGGACCAGGTCTCGTACACCCGCAGCAGGTGGTGCAGCCGGCGCACCAACTCGCCCGGGCGGCGGGCCAGCAGCCGGACGGCGGCGGGCAGGTCGCCCTGCTGGAGGGCGTGTTCGACCGCGGCGGCGAAGGTCTCCACGGTCAGCCGGGTGTGGCCGCCCGGCGTCTCGCGCACCCGCAGCGGCGCGGGCGCCTCGCGCAGCTCCGGGCCGAGGCCGTGCAGGTCGAGGTCGCTCTGCCGGAGCACGGCGAAGGCGGCGGCCGCGTAGGGGAAGCGGGCGCGGTGCTCGTACGGGTGCAGCAGTTCGCCGGCCCGCAGCCAGGGCTGCCGGTGGCGGCGCAGGTCCTCGGCGAGGGTGCCGACCGGGAACGCGTCCAGGACGGCGAGCAGTTCGCGGCGCAGCGGGCGGGGCAGGTTGCGCAGCCGCAGGGTGCGGGCGGTGGCCGGCAGCAGGTCGGGTTCGGCGCCGGACCACGCCCAGATCAGCCGGAGCACGTCGGTGGCGGTGGTGAGGTGGCCGGCGAGCAGCGGGCGGGCGCGCTCCGGGTCCCGGCGCAGCAGTGCGGCCAGCACGGTGGCGCGGCTCTCCCGGACCGGGATCTCGGCGGGCAGCCAGGCGGCCGGGTCGGCCGGGGCGTGGTCGAGGAGCAGCGCGAGGTCCTCGCGGTCCTGCGGGCTCAGCGGGGTCCGCCGGCCGAGCAGGGCGGCCAGTGCGGTTCCGGCGAGCCCGGGCGCCGCGGCGGAGCGGGCCAGGCGCAGGGGCTTGAGCGCGGGGCCGGGGCGCAGGTTCGCGGCGACGACGCGGGCGCCCTTGGTGTCGGTGCGCAGGCGGCGCTCGCGTTCGAGCGGGGCGGCGCAGACCGGGCAGTGGCGGCCGCCGGAGGACTCGATCAGGTCCTCGTAGCAGTCGCCGCACAGCAGGTGGGCGCACGGGGCGAGGGCCCCTATGCCGGCGGTCAGGCTGTCGCGCTCGCAGACCAGGCAGATCTGGCTGCTCTGGCAGAGCAGGTGGCCGCGGATGATCGAGGAGTAGGAGGCGTGCGCGTGTGCGGGCACGCCCTCGGGGAAGCGGCGGAACAGCGGGGTGTGGCGGCGGTCGGCGCCGAGCGTCGCGTCGATCTCGCGCAGCAGCCGGGTGCCGGCGGCGGCGAGGTCGGCCGGGCGCAGCCGGCCGAGGGCGACGCGCAGGTCGCGGGTCAGGACGTGGCCGCGCTCGGCGAGGTCGGCCTCCAGGACGACCAGGCCGCGGGCCGTCAGCGGCTGCGGTTCCTCGGGCGGTGCCCCGGCCGCGACCAGGACCGTGCCGTGACGGCGCAGCAGGTAGGTGTCCAGTCCGGTCTCGGGCGCGTCGGCGCGCTGCTTCTTCACTGCTCTTCCCCCGGGTAGGTACGACAAAGCGGGGGCGGAGAGTGGGCGCACTCGGGTCATTTTGGAGATGAGTGAGAAGGAAGCACGCCGCGGAGCCGCCCCCGCGTCGAGCACCCTAGCGAAGGCCGGCCGCGCGCCCGAACGGTTTTCCGCCCACGCCCCCTTCCTACCGGCGAGTAGCTTCGCTACAGTGGCCGGACGCACCACCGCCGGGCTTCGGGAGCCGCACCGGCGGGAGGCTGCGGGTCGCCGCGTCTGCGGCACCCGCGCGGTGCGCTTTCACCGGCCGGTGCCGCGCACCGCGGCGGCCGGGTTTCTCCTCGTATCAGAGCCGCTTCCTTCACCTTCGAGCGCCTGAGCACCACGGCACACCTGCGCAGTTCGGCCGGAGCGGACCGGCCGCCGTCCGGGTGGGCCGCACCCCGTCATCTCCCCAAGCCCCCGCGCGTGGACCCTCCTCCGGCGGCGGCCGCCCCCGGCGTACGGGCGCGGCGGCGTGCCCGCCGGAGCACGCGCGGGCCCTTCATGACTAGGAGTCAGGACAGATGGAGCGTCCCTTCCCCACCGTCGCGGTCGTCGGCCTCGGCACGATGGGTGCCGGCGTCGCGGTGGCGGTCGCCAAGAGCGGCCGCCGGGTGATCGGCATCGAGGCCACCGAGGATTCCGCCGCCCGGGCGCTGGCCCGGATCGAGGAGGCGACCGCGCACGCGGTCGACCGTGAGCGGCTCACCGCCGACGAGCGCACCGGGCTGCTCGCCCGGATCTCCGTCGGGCACGAGCTGGCGGCCGCCGCCGGCGCGGACCTGGTGATCGAGGAGGTGCCCGAGCAGCTGGAGCTGAAGCGGGAGGTCTTCGCCGAACTGGACCGGATCTGCCCGGAGACCACCGTGCTGGCCACCGGCACCACCGCGCTCTCGGTGACCCGGATCGCCGCCGCCACCGCCCGCCCCGAACGGGTGCTGGGCCTGCACTTCTTCAACCCGGTGCACACCATGAAGCTGGTCGAGGTCGTCCGCACGGTGCTGACCTCCCCGCGGACCGCCGAGGACGCCGCCGCCTTCGCCCGGGACCTCGGCAAGGAGCCGGTGGCGGCCGGCGACCGGGCCGGCTTCGTGGTGAACGGCCTGCTGTTCGCGTACCTGAACCAGGCCGCCGCGATGTACGAGTCCAAGTACGCCTCGCGGGAGGACATCGACGCCGCGATGCGGCTCGGCTGCGGCCTGCCGATGGGCCCGCTGGCGCTGCTCGACCTGATCGGCGTCGACACCGCGCGCACCGTCCTGGAGGCGATGTACGAGCAGTCCCGGGACCGCCTGCACGCCCCCGCCCCGATCCTCGGCCAGCTGGTCTCCGCCGGGCTGCTGGGCCGCAAGACCGGCCGCGGCTTCTACACCTACGAGGCGCCGGGCTCGTCCCGCGCCGTCGACGCGGCCACCGGGCCGGCCCTGCCGAAGGTGCCGGGCCGCGAGGTCCGCACCGTCGGCGTCTGCGGCTCGGGCACCATGGCCACCGGCATCGCCGAGGTCTTCGCCAAGGCCGGGCACCCGGTGCTGCTGGCCGCCCGCAGCGCGGAGAAGGCGGACCGGGCCAAGGCGCAGCTGGCCAAGTCCCTGGAGCGCTCGGTCGCCAAGGGCCGGATGTCCGCCGAGCAGCGGGACGCCGCGCTGGCGCTGGTCACCCCGGTCGGCCAGTACGCCGAGCTGGCCGAGGTCGACCTGGTGGTCGAGGCGGTGGCCGAGGACCTGGCGGTCAAGCGGGAGCTGTTCGCCACCCTGGACAAGATCGTCAAGCCGGGCGCGGTGCTCGCCACCACCACCTCCTCGCTGCCGGTGATCAGCTGCGCGACCGCCACCACGCGGCCGCAGGACGTGATCGGCATGCACTTCTTCAACCCGGCGCCGGCCATGAAGCTGGTCGAGGTGGTCTCCACCGTGCTGACCGCCCCGGACGTCACCGCGACCGTGCTGGAGCTGACCGCCAAGGTCCGCAAGCACCCGGTGGAGTGCGGCGACCGAGCCGGCTTCATCGTCAACGCGCTGCTCTTCCCCTACCTGAACGACGCGGTGCGGATGCTGCAGGAGCACTACGCGACGGTGGACGACATCGACACCGCGATGAAGCTCGGCTGCGGCTACCCGATGGGCCCGTTCGAACTGCTGGACGTGGTCGGCCTGGACGTCTCGCTGACCATCGAGCAGGTGCTGCACCAGGAGTTCCGCGAGCCCGGCCTGGCCGCCGCGCCGCTGCTGGAGCACCTGGTCGCTGCGGGCTGCCTGGGCCGCAAGACCGGCCGCGGCTTCCGCGACCACGCGCGCCGGTGACCACCCCGCAGCCCGGCGGCGGCCCGCATCCGGCCGGCCCGCCCGCCGGGCCCCCTCCGTACGGCGGTGCGGCCCTCGGCAACGGCGCGGCGCAGCACGGGGCCCCGCCCGGGACCAGGCCCGGCTGGAGCCCGGGGACGGTGTCCTCGCGCTGGCCCCGGCCGGCCGTGACCGGCCCGGTCGCGCCGGTGCGCCGGGGAAGGCCCGCGGCCGCGCCCCCGGGGGCGTGTAGCGTTCCGGACATGGATCGGGTTCAGTCAGCCTCCCCGCAGCACCCCGCCGGTTCGCACGGCACCGACCGGACGCCCCCCTCGACCGGGGGCACCGGGCCGGAGGGTGGTCCGGGCAGCCGCCGGGCGGCCGCGCAGCGCCAGCAGATGCGCCAGGACCTGGCCACGGCCGCGATGGAGCTGTTCGCCTCGCAGGGCTACGAGGAGACCACGGTCGACCAGATCGCGGCCGCCGCCGGGGTCGCCCGGCGCACCTTCTTCCGGTACTTCCGGTCGAAGGAGGAGGCGATCTTCCCGGACCACGACGACACCCTCGTCCGGGTGGCCGACCTGCTGGCCAGCGCCGAGCCGGAGGAGCACCCGCTGGACGTGGTCTGCCGCGGCATCAAGGAGGTGCTGCGGATGTACGCCTCCACCCCGGGGGTGTCGGTCGCGCGGTACCAGCTGATCCGTCAGGTCCCCGCGTTGCGGGAGCGGGAGATCGCGGTGGTGGCCCGCTACGAGCGGCTGTTCACCCGGTACCTGCTGGGCCGGTTCGACACCGGCGAGTCCATCCCGTCCGGGTGGCAGCGCGGCGGCGAGGACGACTCGATGCTGGCCGAGGTGTCGGCGGCGGCGGTCGTCGCGGCGCACAACCACGTGCTGCGGCGCTGGCTGCGGGCCGGCGGCCGGGGGGACGTGGAGGCGCAGCTGGACCACTCCTTCGAGGTGATCCGGCGGACCTTCTGGGCCGCCAGCGCCCCGGGTGCCAGACGCCGGGGATCCGTGGTGGCACCCGGTGCCAGTGGGACGCCTGACGACCTCCTGGCCGAGAGCGCACTGAGTGCCAGCCCCGGAGGTGAGGTGCTCATCACAGTCGCCCGGACGGACGCCCCACTGGACGTCGTGGTGGACAGCATCCGGGCCGCACTGAGCAGTGCCCGCACGCCATAGGACCGTCATTTACGCAGGTCAGAGCGGTATCGTAGGCCCGCGCCGATTCGTCGGCGCGGGCCTTTTGCTTGCCTGCGCAACGCGCGTCACGCGCCGTTTCGGCCCGTTTCGGACCCTCGGAATTCCTGACACCCGGTGTCTTTACGAGTGGCACAGGGTGCCACTACCTTGTTACTCACCAGTCGCGGCGCCGCGGCTCCCCACCTCGGCGCGCCGCCGTCCGGTGTTCCCACACCCCGGGAGCAGTGCCAGCACGGCCCGGTCCACGCCGGGCGCCCAGCCTGACCCACCCACCACCCATCTCAGCGAAGCCGGTGTCCGCTCCCGGCTCCCCCAGACGCCCTGTGACCCTCACACAGGTACGCCTTCGGAGGCAGCCATGCAGGAAATCCTCGACGCGATCCTCAGCACCGACAGCACGTCGGCCGACTTCGCGGCGATCAAGCTCCCCGAGTCCTACCGAGCGGTGACGCTCCACAAGGACGAGGAGCAGATGTTCGCGGGCCTCGACAGCCGCGACAAGGACCCCCGCAAGTCCCTTCACCTCGACGAGGTCGCCCTGCCCGAACTGGGCCCCGGCGAGGCCCTGGTGGCCGTCATGGCCAGCTCGGTGAACTACAACACCGTGTGGAGCTCGATCTTCGAGCCGGTCTCCACCTTCGGCTTCCTGGAGCGCTACGGCCGGCTGTCGCCGCTCACCAAGCGCCACGACCTGCCGTACCACGTCCTGGGCTCGGACCTCGCGGGCGTGGTGCTGCGCACCGGCGTCGGCGTCAACTCCTGGAAGCCCGGCGACGAGGTCGTCGCGCACTGCCTCTCGGTCGAGCTGGAGTCCCCGGACGGCCACAACGACACGATGATGGACCCGGAGCAGCGCATCTGGGGCTTCGAGACCAACTTCGGCGGCCTGGCCCAGATCGCACTGGTGAAGACCAACCAGCTGCTGCCCAAGCCGAAGCACCTCACCTGGGAGGAGGCCGCCTCCCCCGGTCTGGTCAACTCCACCGCCTACCGCCAGCTCGTCTCGCGCAACGGCGCCGGCATGAAGCAGGGCGACAACGTGCTGATCTGGGGCGCCAGCGGGGGCCTCGGCTCGTACGCCACCCAGTACGCCCTGGCCGGCGGCGCCACCCCGATCTGCGTGGTCTCCAACGACCAGAAGGCCGACATCTGCCGCGCCATGGGCGCCGAGGCGATCATCGACCGCTCCGCCGAGGGCTACCGGTTCTGGAAGGACGAGAACAACCAGGACCCGCGCGAGTGGAAGCGCCTCGGCGCCAAGATCCGCGAGTTCACCGGCGGCGAGGACGTGGACATCGTCTTCGAGCACCCGGGCCGCGAGACCTTCGGCGCCTCGGTGTACGTCACCCGCAAGGGCGGCACCATCGTCACCTGCGCCTCCACCTCCGGCTACATGCACCAGTACGACAACCGCTACCTGTGGATGTCGCTCAAGCGCATCGTCGGCTCGCACTTCGCCAACTACCGCGAGGCCTTCGAGGCCAACCGCCTGATCGCCAAGGGCAAGATCCACCCGACCCTGTCCAAGGTCTACTCCCTGGAGGAGACCGGCCAGGCCGCCCTCGACGTGCACCACAACAAGCACCAGGGCAAGGTCGGCGTGCTCTGCCTGGCCCCCGAGGAGGGCCTCGGCGTGCGCGACCGGGAGCTGCGCGAGAAGCACCTGCCCGCCATCAACCGCTTCCGGAACGTGTGAGACGGATCCGATGACCGAGCCCCAGAAGCGCGACCGGCCCTGGCTGATGCGCACCTACGCCGGCCACTCCACCGCGAGCGACTCCAACGCGCTCTACCGGCGGAACCTGGCGAAGGGCCAGACCGGCCTGTCGGTCGCCTTCGACCTGCCGACCCAGACCGGCTACGACTCCGACCACATCCTCGCCCGCGGCGAGGTGGGCCGGGTCGGCGTCCCGGTCGGACACGTCGGCGACATGCGCACCCTGTTCGAGGGCATCCCGCTCGAACAGACCAACACCTCCATGACGATCAACGCCACCGCGATGTGGCTGCTGGCGCTCTACCAGGTGGTCGCCGAGGAGCAGGGCGCCGACATCGCCAAGCTCACCGGCACCACCCAGAACGACATCGTCAAGGAGTACCTGTCGCGCGGGACGCACGTCTTCCCGCCCGGCCCGTCGGTACGCCTGATCACCGACATGATCGCCTACACGGTCGGCAACATCCCCAAGTGGAACCCGATCAACATCTGCAGCTACCACCTGCAGGAGGCCGGGGCCACGCCCGTCCAGGAGATCGCGTACGCGATGTGCACCGCCATCTCGGTGCTCGACGCGGTCCGCGACTCCGGACAGGTGCCCGCCGAGCGGATGGGCGACGTGGTCGCCCGGATCTCCTTCTTCGTGAACGCCGGCGTGCGCTTCGTCGAGGAGATGTGCAAGATGCGCGCCTTCGCCCGGCTCTGGGAGAAGGTCACCCTGGAGCGCTACGGCGTGACGGACCCCAAGCAGCGCCGCTTCCGCTACGGCGTCCAGGTCAACTCCCTCGGTCTGACCGAGGCCCAGCCGGAGAACAACGTCCAGCGGATCGTCCTGGAGATGCTGGCCGTCACCCTCTCCAAGGACGCCCGCGCGCGGGCCGTCCAGCTGCCCGCCTGGAACGAGGCGCTCGGCCTGCCCCGCCCGTGGGACCAGCAGTGGTCGCTGCGGATCCAGCAGGTGCTGGCGTACGAGTCGGACCTGCTGGAGTACGGCGACATCTTCAACGGCTCCGAGGTGATCGAGACCAAGACCGCCGCGCTGCTGGCGGGCGCGGAGGCCGAGATCGCCAAGGTGCTGGAGATGGGCGGGGTCATCCCGGCCGTCGAGTCCGGCTACCTGAAGTCCAACCTGGTCTCCTCGCACGCCGCCCGCCGGGCCCGGATCGAGTCCGGCGAGGACAAGATCGTCGGGGTGAACTGCTTCGACACCACCGAGCCGAGCCCGCTCACCGCCGACCTCGACACCGCGATCATGGTGGTCGACCCGGCCTCCGAGCGGTCCGTCCTCGCCGCCCTGGAGGACTGGCGCGGACAGCGCGACGAGGCCGCCGCCCAGGAGGCGCTGGCCGAGCTCAAGACCGTCGCCGCCACCGGGGCCAACCTGATGCCGGCCACGCTCGCCTGCGCCCGGGCCGGTGTCACCACCGGCGAGTGGTCCTTCGCCCTGCGCGAGGTCTTCGGCGAGTACCGCGCCCCCACCGGCGTCGGCGGCGCACCCGTCGCGGTCGCCGCCGAGCCGGGCGGGGAACTGGAGCAGGTCCGCGCCGCGGTCGCCGCGACCGCCGAGGAACTGGGCGCCGGCAAGCTGCGCCTGCTGGTCGGCAAGCCCGGCCTGGACGGGCACTCCAACGGCGCCGAGCAGATCGCCGTCCGGGCCCGCGACGCCGGGTTCGAGGTGGTCTACCAGGGCATCCGGCTGACCCCGGAGCAGATCGTCTCCGCGGCCGTCGCCGAGGACGTCCACTGCGTGGGCCTGTCGATCCTCTCCGGCGCGCACTGCGAGCTGGTTCCGGACGTCCTCAAGCGCCTGGACCGCGCCGGGGTGCAGGATGTCCCGGTGATCGTGGGTGGCATCATCCCGGCAGCGGACGGCGAGGCCCTCAAGGCCGCCGGCGTCGCCGCCGTGTTCACCCCGAAGGACTTCGGCATCACGACCATCATCGGCCGGATCGTGGACGAGATCCGGCTGGCCAACAAGCTCCAGCCGTGGTCGCCCGCACCGACCGCGGCCACGAACTGACCAGCTGACCAGCTGACCACTGGGAAGGAACCGAACCACCCTCATGACTACCCCGAACCGCCTGCGCCCGCGCCGCTCCTGCCTCGCCGTACCGGGCAGCAACCCGCGCTTCCTGGAGAAGGCCCAGGGCCTGCCGGCCGACCAGGTCTTCCTCGACCTGGAGGACGCCTGCGCCCCGCTGGTCAAGGAGAGCGCCCGCCACACCATCGTCGACGCCCTCAACAACGGCGACTGGGGCAACAAGACCAAGGTCGTCCGGGTCAACGACTGGACCACCCACTGGACCTACCGCGACGTGATCACCGTGGTCGAGGGCGCCGGCCCCAACCTCGACTGCATCATGCTGCCGAAGGTCCAGGACGCGGAGCAGGTCAAGGCCCTCGACCTGCTGCTCACCCAGATCGAGAAGACCATGGGCTTCGAGGTCGGCAAGATCGGCATCGAGGCGCAGATCGAGAACGCCAAGGGCCTGATCAACGTCGACGCCATCGCCGAGGCCTCGCCCCGGCTGGAGACCATCATCTTCGGCCCCGCCGACTTCATGGCCTCCATCAACATGAAGTCGCTGGTCGTCGGCGAGCAGCCGGCCGGCTACCCGGCCGACGCCTACCACTACATCCTGATGCGCATCCTGATGGCCGCCCGCGCCAACGACCTGCAGGCGATCGACGGCCCGTACCTGCAGATCCGCAACCAGGAGGGCTACCGCGAGGTCGCCGGCCGCTCCGCCGCCCTCGGCTTCGACGGCAAGTGGGTGCTCCACCCCGACCAGGTCGCCGCCGCGAACGAGATCTACTCGCCCGCGCAGGAGGACTACGACCACGCCGAGCTGATCCTCGACGCGTACGACTACTGCACCTCCGAGGCGGGCGGCGCCAAGGGCTCCGCGATGCTCGGCGACGAGATGATCGACGAGGCCAGCCGCAAGATGGCCCTGGTCATCGCCGGCAAGGGCCGCGCCGCCGGCATGGAGCGCACCACCAAGTTCGAGATCCCGGAAAGCTGAGGGCCTGAGCCATGCAGTTCGGACGCACCTACGAGGAGTTCGAGGTCGGCGCGGTCTACAAGCACTGGCCCGGCAAGACGGTCACCGAGTACGACGACCACCTCTTCTGCCTGCTCACCATGAACCACCACCCGCTCCACATGGACACCAACTATGCGGAGAAGACGACGGACTTCGGCAGGAACGTCGTGGTGGGCAACTACGTCTACTCGCTGCTGCTCGGCATGTCCGTCCCGGACGTCTCCGGCAAGGCGATCGCCAACCTGGAGATCGAGTCGCTGCGCCACGTCGCGCCGACCTTCCACGGCGACACCGTCTACGGCGAGACCACGGTCCTCGACAAGTGGCCGTCCAAGTCCAAGGACGACCGCGGCATCGTCTACGTCGAGACCAAGGGGTACAAGCAGGACGGCACGGTCGTCTGCATCTTCCGCCGCAAGGTGATGGTGCCGACCGCGACGTACGCCGAGGCGCGCGGCGGCGAGCAGCCCGGCCGCCCGACCCCGCTCGCGTAACCCACCCCTCCACCCGGAGACCCCGGAGGGGCAGGCCGCCGTCATCGGCCGACCCCCACCCGGTAACGGGGGCCCTGCTGCCACGCCGGCAGGGCCCCCGCAATCCCCCCCGCCCTCTTAGACCTTTCCGGAGCCGCACGATGGGACGCCTCGCACAGACCGACGGCCTCACCGAGATCCAGCGGGACATCCTCGCCACCGTGCGGGATTTCGTCGACAAGGAGATCATTCCGGTCGCGACCGAGCTGGAGCACAAGGACGAGTACCCGACCGCCATCGTCGAGGGCATGAAGCAGCTCGGCCTCTTCGGGCTCACCATCCCCGAGGAGTTCGGCGGGCTCGGCGAGTCGCTGCTCACCTACGCCCTGGTGGTCGAGGAGATCGCCCGCGGCTGGATGTCGGTCTCCGGCATCGTCAACACCCACTTCATCGTGGCGCACATGATCAACGCCCACGGCACCCAGGAGCAGAAGGACTACTTCCTGCCGAAGATGGCCGCCGGCGAGATCCGCGGCGCCTTCTCGATGTCCGAGCCCGGCCTCGGCTCCGACGTTTCGGCCATCTCCACCAAGGGCGTCAAGGACGGCGATTTCTACGTCCTCAACGGCCAGAAGATGTGGCTCACCAACGGCGGCACCTCCACCCTCGTCGCGGTCCTCTGCAAGACCGACGAGGGCGGCAGCTCCCCGTACAAGAACATGACCACCTTCCTGATCGAGAAGGAGGCCGGTTTCGGCCCGAACCCCAAGGTTCCCGGCCTGACCGTGCCCGGCAAGATCGAGAAGATGGGCTACAAGGGCGTCGACACCACCGAGCTGGTGCTGCAGGACGTCCGGATCCCGGCCGACCGGATCCTCGGCGGCGTCCCGGGCCGCGGCTTCTACCAGATGATGGACGGCGTCGAGGTCGGCCGGGTCAACGTGGCCGCCCGCGGCTGCGGCGTCGCCCGCCGCGCCTTCGAGCTGGGCATCTCCTACGCCCAGCAGCGCTCCACCTTCGGCAAGAAGATCGCCGAGCACCAGGCCATCCAGTTCAAGCTCGCCGAGATGGCCACCAAGGTCGAGGCCGCCCACCAGATGATGGTCATGGCCGCCCGCAAGAAGGACGGCGGCGAGCGCAACGACCTCGAGGCCGGCATGGCCAAGTACCTCGCCTCCGAGTACTGCAAGGAGGTCGTCGAGGACGCCTTCCGCATCCACGGCGGCTACGGCTTCTCCAAGGAGTACGAGATCGAGCGCCTCTACCGCGAGGCCCCGATGCTGCTCATCGGTGAAGGTACTGCGGAGATCCAGAAGATGATCGTCGGACGCCGGCTCCTGGAGGAGTACCGGATCGCCGAGTGATCCCCGGGCCTCCGGCCGGCGGACCGCGCCGCCCGGAGGCCCCCTCGAACCGCCGGTCGACGGGCGTGCGGGCCCGTCCCGGCGGAGCGCCGTGCCCCGTCACGGGCCCGGCCTGGTCCGCCTGGGTCCGGCACGGCCCTCCGGAAGCGGCCGCAGGGCGTACAGCTGCGACGACACGCCCTGCGGCCGCTTCCGCACACCCGCTTCCGGCCGCCACGGCCGTTTCCCCCGCGGGGTTCCGTCGGCGAACCCGTTGAGACAAGTCTCACCAGCCCTGTCAGGTCCCTTGGGAACCGGACCGGGGCGAGCTACGGTCGTAGAGGTGGGACGCGCACACGCGCTCCCACCGGACACATGAACGAGCAGGCGGGTTGCCCACCCACCGTGTGCTCCCGATAGCATCCACCGGGACAGCAAGCCGTCCCTCTATTACCGATCCCGCGGTGGCCCCCGTCCAGCGGCCATGTTCCCCCGCGACAAAGGTCTTCGATGCCCATCAGCCCGTCCCCTCACAACTCCGTCACGGACCGCGATGCCCTCGCACCCACGACGGCCGGTCGGCGACCCCGCGTGACCATCGCGCGCGGAGCCACCCCCTGGTTCGTCCCCACTCTCGCCACGGCCGCCGTGACCACCGCCCTCACCCGGCGCAGCGGCAAGTGGGCCCTGGCGGCGGTACCCGCCTGTGCGCTCAGCGCGGGCATGCTGTGGTTCTTCCGCGACCCCGAGCGTGAGGTCGGCACCGGCAGAGTGATCTCCCCCGCCGACGGCGTGGTGCAGAGCATCGACGCCTGGCCGGACGGCCGCACCCGGGTCGCGATCTTCATGAGCCCGCTCAACGTCCACGTCAACCGCGCGCCCCTGCCGGGCACGGTGACGTCGGTCGAGCACGTCGCGGGCGGCTTCGTCCCCGCGTTCAACAAGGACAGCGACCAGAACGAGCGGGTCGTCTGGCACTTCGACACCGAGCTCGGCGACATCGAGATGGTCCAGATCGCGGGGGCCGTGGCCCGCCGCATCGTGCCGTACGTGGCCGCCGGAACCAAGGTCGAGCAGGGCGACCGGATCGGTCTGATCCGGTTCGGGTCCCGGGTCGACACCTACCTGCCGGCCGGCGTCGAGGTCGGCGTCGAGGTCGGCCAGAAGACCACAGCCGGGGTGACGCGCCTTGACCGTGACTGATCCTGAGACAATCGTCGGCCTGGACGACGAGGAGACGGCCCTGCGCCGCCGCCGCTGGGCGCGCGACCGCGAGCTGCGCGCCCCGCGCTCTCCCCAGCACCTGTCCACCGCCGACTTCCTGACCCTGGGGAACGCCGTCTGCGGCTTCCTGGCGATCTACTCGATCACCACCGGGGTCCTCGTCCCGCACATCACCAACCCGGACGCCGCTCCGGACCGGCACAGCGCCGCCACCGCGGTGACGCTGCTGCTGATCGGCTCGATGTGCGACCTCTTCGACGGCCTGGTGGCGCGCAAGCTGCGCTCCTCCGCCCTCGGAGCGGAACTGGACAACCTGGCCGACCTGATCAGCTTCGGCATCGCGCCGGCCTACTTCGTCGCGGTCTGGGGCATGGTCTCCCAGGGCTCCAACAGCAAGCTCTCGGCGCTCATCGCGATCACCGTGCTGCTCGCGGTCGTCCTGCGGCTGGCCCGCTTCTCGGCCGTGAAGATGCGACCCGGGGTGTTCCAGGGCATGCCCTGCCCCATGGGCGCGATGACGGTCATCGCCATCGTGCTGCTCGACCCGCCGTTCCTGCCCGGCCTGCTCGCCATCATGGGCGCCGCGTACCTGATGGTCAGCCGGATCGAGTACCCGAAGCCGCAGGGGCTGCTGGCCACCGCCACGCTCTGCTGGATCGTGGTCTCCATCGGCTGCCTGGCGGCCTGGGCCACCGGCCTGCCCGGCGGCGACGCGCTCATGCACGTCGGCGCCTTCGCCCAGATCACCCTCGCGGCCATGGCGCCGCTGCTGGTCATCCGCCGCAAGGTGGGCCAGAAGGTCGGCGACGTCCGCGCCCGGCGGGCGGAGTCGCGGCTCGGCTGAGACCGCTCGTCCGTCTCCATGACGAAGGGCCCGGAACCGATCGGTTCCGGGC
>NZ_JBHWCL010000156.1:0-23146 GCF_042735125.1 Kitasatospora sp. NPDC059599
GGGCCCCGGCGGAACTCTCCGCCGGGGCCCTGCCCGTACCGTGACGGCTCGGCCGGCCGCGCGGTGGTGTGGCCGGCCGGTCGCGTGGTCGGGCGGTCTCGTGGTCGGGCCGGTGGTCAGGCCGCGTGGGCGACGGGGCGGCGCGGGGCGATCACCCTGCCGTCCGGCAGCAACTCTCCGGTGTCCTCGAAGAGCACGACGCCGTTGCAGAGCAGGCTCCAGCCCTGCTCCGGGTGGCAGGCCACCGACACGGCCGCCTCGCGGTCCTCGGATTCGGCCGACGGGCACTCAGGACGGTGCTGGCACATACGCGTACCCTCGCTTCGCTCTGCGATCCTCCCCGTGGTGCGGTCGCCGGAGGTCGTGCCGTCCCGGGGGCCGCCGCGGTAGCCGGATCCTGTCCGCACGCCGACCAGGTGTTGACCGGCGCTCAAGTGGGTAGGACAGGTGGTCCTTCCACGCTGGTTCCCAGTGTCGGCATCTGCGGACGTGCGCGCAGGCATTTCGTGACACGCGCCACAACTCCCGCGCATAGATCACCCGTTCAGGTGGGGCCGGGGGGAGAACGCGCACCGGTGGGTCAGCCGGGGGATGGCCCGATCAGGCCATGGCGGATGCCCCGTTCGAGTGCTCTCTGTTCGGGTGACGTTCCCCGGGCGCGGGAGGTGCGGACACGGCGGAGGGCCGCCGGGCGGGTGGTCCGGCGGCCCGTGCGGGTGCGGGTGGTTCAGGAGGTGCCGAGCAGCAGCGGCCTGGCGAGCGGTGCCCGGGCGAGCAGCGGCAGCAGCTCGGCGGCGGGGTAGGCGCGGTGGGCGGTGACGCCGAGCGGGGCGGGGGCGAGCGGGATCAGCAGGTCGCCGGCCGGGCCGGTGTCGGGGCTGTGCAGCCAGAGCGCCGTCGCGTACTGGCCCGGGAAGGTCAGGAGCCGGGGCTGCCGGCGGATCCGGGAGCTCTGGGTGAGTTGCCAGGCCTCGCGCAGCGCCCGGACCGTCGAGTCGAGGTAGGGGCCGGCGGTGAAGTGGGAGAAGGTGTGGCCCTCGACGGCCTGTACCACTTCGGCGGCGGCGGCGACGTCGGCGCCGTCCTTGACCAGGAAGCGCCACCCGGTGCGGCGGGCGGCGGGGAGCTCGGGGCGCGGGCCGTCCAGGACGTGCACCGCGAGCGGATGCGCGGGGACCAGGGTGCCGGCCGGACGACGCAGCGCTGCGGCGGCGGGCTGGCGCAGCGCGGTCTCCGAGTCGAGTGCGCCCAGGACCGCGCGCAGGGCGCTCGGCGGGGGCTGTGGGGTCTGCAGAGTCATGGCGGGGTCCGCCTCTCCAAGCGAGATCGGCGTTGCGAGTGCGGCATACCGGCATGGCGCGGCGCGTCATCGGTGACGGGGGCTGGCCGGGTCCGGTTGTGCAGGATCGCGGTGCCGGCGCGGTCGCCGCCCTCGACGAGGGCTTCGGGGCGGGAACGTTCCGGCCGGCGCGCTGTGTGCGAATTCCATCGAACAGAAGCGCAGGGTGATCTGTTTATCACAGGCCGTGGCGCCGGGCAAGTCTGCAGATGGTCTGAAATTCCGTCAGATGCCTTGCATTGCAAGCCAGTACAAGCATTCGGGTATCGATCTTCGAGGTGGGCATGATGCTTGCACGGTCGGTCGGCCGGGTGGCTCAACGGGGTGTCTCAGGAGGAGGGGACCGTGGGCGAGAAGGTCGTGGCGACTCGGGCGGATCTGGCGGACCGGCAGCTGTACCGGCGCAAGCTCCAGGCCTGTCAGGAGGCGCTGGGGCGGATGCTGCGGGAGGACCGCTTCGACCGGCCGCGGGCGGTGATGGGACTGGAGATCGAGCTCAACCTCGCCGACGAGCAGGGCCTGCCGGCCATGAACAACGCCCAGGTGCTGAGCGAGATCGGCTCCAGCGACTTCCAGACCGAGCTGGGCAAGTTCAACATCGAGGTCAACATCACGCCGCACCGGCTCTGCGGGCACGTCTTCGAGGAACTTCGCGAGGAGATCGACACCGGGCTGCGCTACGCCGACCGGAGGGCCGCCGAAGCGGGCGCCCGGATCGTCATGGTGGGCATCCTGCCGACGCTGGAGCACGGCCACACCGGGCTCGACGCGATGAGCCACAACCAGCGGTACACCCTGCTCAGCGACCAGATCCTGGCCGCCCGCGGGGAGGAGATCGCACTCGACATCGAGGGCGTCGAACACCTCCAGCTGGAGTCCATCACCATGGTCGCCGAGGCTGCCGCGACCTCGCTGCAACTGCACCTCCAGGTGACCCCGGAGCGCTTCTCCTCGGTGTGGAACGCGGCCCAGGCGCTCTGCGGGCCGCAGCTCGCGCTGGGGGCGAACTCCCCGTTCCTGTTCGGGCGGGAGCTGTGGCGGGAGACCCGCCCGGTGCTCTTCCAGCAGGCCTGCGACACCCGTTCGGCGGAGCTCAAGGCGCAGGGCGTGCGCCCGATCACCTGGTTCGGCGAGCGCTGGGTGGACTCGGCGTACGACCTGTTCGAGGAGAACCTGCGCTACTTCCCCGCGCTGCTGCCGATCTGCGACGACGAGGACCCGCTGAAGGTGCTGGCCTCCGGCGGCGCGCCCAAGCTCGCCGAGATGCGGCTGCACAACGGCACCATCTACCGCTGGAACCGGCCGATCTACGACGTCTCGGGCGGGGTGGCGCACCTGCGGGTGGAGAACCGGGCGCTGCCGGCCGGGCCGACGGTGGCCGACACACTGGCCAACGCCGCCTTCTACTACGGGCTGGTGCGGGTGCTCGCCGAGCAGCCCCGGCCGGTCTGGACCCGGCTGCCCTTCGAGCGGGCGGACGAGAACTTCCGGCAGGGCGCCCGGTACGGCATCGACGCGGTGTTCCAGTGGCCGCGCCCCGGACGAGCCGGACGCGGCAGCGGCCTGCAGACGGTGTCCGCCGTCGACCTGGTGCTGGGCGAGCTGCTGCCGATGGCCTACCAGGGCCTCGACGCCTGGGGCGTGGAGCCGGCCGACCGGGACCGCTACCTGGGCATCATCGAGCAGCGCTGCCTGCGCCGCACCAACGGCGCGGCCTGGCAGAGCGCGACCTTCCACCGGCTGCGCGAGCACTACGGGATGGACCGGCCCGCGGCGCTCGCGGCGATGACCCGGCGCTACGCCGAACACATGCGCGGCGGGGAGCCGGTGCACACCTGGCCGGTCGGCTGAGCCCCGCACGCACCGGGCCGGTCGGGTGACCGGGCCGCTGTGTCAGGATGATCGCTCCGGCGGTCGGCCGACGGCCGGAGCGACCGCCCGTCCGCTGGAGCCCCCGTGACCGCAGTCCCGACCGAGCCGCAGGCCGCGCAGCCCACCCGCCGTCAGCTCGGGGCGGAGCTGCTGATCGTCCTCGGCCTCTCGCTCGGGGCCAGCGGGATCGGCGCGCTGATCAGCTTCGCGGGCTCGCTCACCGAGCCGATCAAGCTCGGCCAGCAGGTCGCCACGCTGAACGGCTCGCGGGCGCCCGGACGGCCCTGGCTGGACCTGGTCTGGCAGCTGTACTACATCGGGCGCGGCCTGATGCCGGTGGTACTGGTCGGCTACCTGCTGGTGCGCGAGGGCGTCACGCTGAAGGTGCTGGGTTTCGACCTCGGGCAGAAGCTGCGCGACCTCGGCCGGGGTGCGGCCGTCGCGGCGGCGATCGGCGGGTCCGGGCTGGCGCTGTACCTGGCTTCGCAGGCGGCCGGGTACAACCTGACGGTGGCGCCCTCGGGGCTGCCGGACGTCTGGTGGCGGGTGCCCGTGCTGGTGCTGTCGGCCTGGCAGAACGCCATCCTGGAGGAGGTCGTCGTCCTCGGCTACCTGCTGCGCCGGGTGGGGCAGTGGGGGTGGTCCTGGCCGGCCGCGGTGGTGGCCAGTTCGGTGCTGCGCGGCTCGTACCACCTGTACCAGGGGGTCGGCGGGCTGGTCGGCAACATGGTGATGGGGGCGGTGTTCTGCCTGCTGTACCGGCGCTGGGGGCGGGTGATGCCGCTGGTGGTGGCGCACGCGCTGATCGACACGGTGGCCTTCGTCGGGTACGCGCTGCTCGCCGGTCACGTCAGCTGGCTGCCGACCGCCTGACCGCCCCGTCCTCGGGAGCTCGGCCTTTGGCCGGGACGGCCCGGCGGCGCGGCGGGCGGGCCAGCAGGCGGTCGACGTGCCGGCGCTCCAGGCCCTGGCCGGGGTCGATCGGCAGCAGCAGGCGGTCGCGGCGCCAGAGCGACCTGCGGACCAGCCGGGCGGGGATCACGTCGTCCACCCAGGCGAACGGGCGGCCCCCGGCGTAGCGCAGCAGCGGGGCCCACTTCGCGGCGGAGAACAGCTCCATCAACGGGACGCGCGGATCGCCGGGCTGCGGGACGTAGCCGGCGAGGCGGACCACCGGGAGCGGGTCCAGACCGATCAGCGGGGCGACGTGGGTGTTGGCGTGCTCCTCCCAGGTGGTGGCCCAGACCAGCTCGTACGTCCCGGCGAGTTCGCGCAGCCACGCGCCGTGCCGGGTGGAGAGCAGGACGGAGTAGCCGAACAGAGCGTGGGTGTCGAACCCGGCGTCCGGATCGGGACAGACGGGGTTCAGCACCCCGTCGACGTCCAGGAACAGCAGTGGCTTCGGCACCGGTGGCCCCCCGAGCGGTGGTGTTTCCTACCCTCTCGGACGACCCACCCGTCCCGTTGGTTGCCCACCGTCAGGCGCACGCGGGGCGCACGGGGCGCTCACGGTGCGGGCACGGGCTCGGTGGCGGGCACCGGTGCGTCGGTGCTGCTCCGGCGGCTCAACCGGCGCACCTGCGGCTCCAGCAGGACCGCCGCGCTGAGCACCAGGCAGGCGACGGCGCAGGTCCAGAGCGCGCCGCCGAGACCGAGCGCCACGGCGGCCGGGCCGGCCAGCGCGGTGCCGACCGGGGCGAGCGAGTAGGAGCCCAGCTCGTCGTACGCGGAGACCCGGGAGAACATCTCCTCCGGGATCTCCTGCCGGAGCGCGACCATCCAGTTGACGCCGAAGACGGTGACGCCGACGCCGGAGAGGAACATCGCGGCGACCAGCAGCGGCAGCGGCACCGCGGCGGCCAGGGCCAGTGCGGGCAGGCCGAACAGGAACACCCCCCAGTTGCCGACCAGCAGGATCCGGCGGGGCCGCCAGCGCGCCATCAGCAGGCCGGTGACCACCAGGCCGACGCCGTAGGCGGACATCACCAGGCCCCAGGCGCCCGCGCCGCCGAGCCGCTCCTCGGCGACGGCCGGCCCGTACACCGACTCGACCGCGCCGACGCAGGCGACCAGGACGGAGAACTGCAGCACGATCACCCGGAGCCAGCGGCGGGAGACGAACTCCTGCCAGCCCTCGCGCAGGTCCCGCAGCATGCTGCCGCCGGAGGGGGCGGGGGACTTCTCCGGCTCCAGGAAGAAGCGCAGTGCGGCGGCGACCAGGAAGCACAGGGCGTCCAGGGCGAGCACCCAGCCGGGGCCGACGGCGGCGGTGAGCGCTCCGCCGAGGGCTGCGCCGCCGATCTGGGAGGCGTTCTGACCCATCCGGAAGACCGAGAAGGCGCGGGCCGCGTGCTCCTCGGGGACGGCCTGCATGATCATGCCGCCGGAGGCGGGGGAGTAGAGCGCGTAGCCGGCGCCGCCGGCGGCGGAGAGCAGCAGCAGCTGCCAGAGCTGCGCGTTCCCGGCCAGGACCAGGGCGGCCAGCACGGCCTGGGAGGCACCGCTGAACAGGTTGGCGGCGACCATGATCCGGTGGCGGGGCAGCCGGTCGGCGAGGGCGCCGCCGAGGACCAGGAGCAGCACGGTGGGCAGCAGCCGGGCGGCGGTGACGTAGCCGACGTCGGTGGTGGAGCCGCCGTTGCCGAGGACGGCGAAGGCGGTGGCGATGGGGGCGCCGGCGTTGCCCAGGCCACTGATCACCGTGGCGGCGGTCTGGATGCGGAAGTTGCGGCTCGCCCAGGAGGATCGGCGCGGGCGCGTGGGTGGGGTGGGCACCCGGCGACTATGGCGGGAGTCCGTACAGGTGTCCATCGGGTTTTCGCACCTGACGGTCCGGCCCGCAGCGGGTGGCCAGGACGGCACCCGGCGGGCCGGCCGGTCGGCTCAGCCGAGGTGACCCCGGAGGAAGGTGAGGGTGCGGCTCCAGGCGATCCCGGCCTGGAGCGGGTCGTACGTGCCGAGCAGGTCCTGGTCGTTCATGAAGGCGTGACCGGCCGGGTAGAAGTGGATCTCGGGGCGGACGTCGGTGGCCTCGCCGATCCGGATCGCGGCCTCGTCCACGGCGGCCATCGGGATCGAGCCGTCCAGTTCGCCGAAGTGGCCGAGGACGTGGGCGGTCAGGCCGCGGTAGTCGAAGTCGGGGTCGGGCGGGAGGCCGTAGAAGGGCACCACGGCGGCCACCCGGTCGCCGGCCCGGGCGGCCAGCAGCAGGGCGAAACCGCCGCCCATGCAGAAGCCGACCACCCCCACGGCGTCGCCGACCACGCCGTCCAGTGAGAGCAGGTGGTCGACGGCCCCGGCGAGGTCCTCGACGGCCCGCTCGACGGGGAGTTCGCGCTTGAGCCCGGCCGCCTCGGCGGGGTCGTGGGTGGTCGCGCCGCCGAACAGGTCGGGGGCGAGGACGGTGAAGCCCTCGGCGGCGAAGCGGTCGGCCACGGTGGCGACGTGCGAGGTGAGCCCCCACCACTCCTGCACCACCACCAGACCGGGCCCGGCGCCCTGCGGCGGGTGGGCCAGGTACCCGTGCGCGGTGCGGCCGTTGCTCGGGAAGGTGACGTTCTGCCGGGAGCTGCCCTGGTCAGGCATGGATTCCTCTCCGTGGGTCGGGCCGCGAGCGGCGGGGGTTCGAGGGGACGGGCGGGGTCAGCCCATCTCCTCCAGGGCGCGGCCCTTGGTCTCCTTGATGAAGAAGGCCACGAACGGGATGGAGAGCAGTGCGAAGCAGGCGTAGATGACGTACGTCGCCGAGAGGTTCCAGTCGGCGAGGTCCGGGAAGCTGACGGTGATCGCCCAGTTGGCGATCCACTGGGCCGACGCGGCGACGGACAGCGCGAGCGCGCGGATCCGGTTGGGGAACATCTCGCCGAGCAGGACCCAGACCACGACGCCCCAGGAGAAGGCGAAGCAGAACACGAAGACGTGCGCGGCGATCAGGGCGACGACCGCGTGGGTGTTGTCCAGGGTCGCGGAGTCGCCGGTGCCCTGCCGGAAGGAGAACGCCCAGGCGGCGGTGCCGAGCGCGGCCGCCATGCCGATCGAGCCGGCCAGGGCGAGTGGCTTGCGGCCGATCCGGTCCACCAGGACCATCGCGATCACCGTACCGATCACGTTGACGATCGAGGTGGAGAGGCTGATCAGCAGCGAGTTGGACTCGTTGATGCCGACGGACTGCCAGAGGAAGGACGAGTAGTAGAAGATCACGTTGATGCCTACGAACTGCTGGAACGCCGAGGCGCCGATGCCGATCCAGACGATCGGCAGCAGCCCGAAGCGGCCGCCGAGCAGGTCCTTGATCCGGGGCTTGTGGGAGGACTCCAGCACCGCGCGGATCTCCGCCACCCGGGAGTCGAGGTCCACGCCCTCGCCCTCGACCTCGACCAGCACCGTGCGGGCCTGCTCCTCGCGGTGGTCGGCGATCAGGAAGCGCGGCGACTCCGGGATGGCGAGCGCCATCAGGCCGTACACCAGGGCGGGGATGGTCTCCACGCCGAGCATCCACTGCCAGGCCTGGATGCCGCCGAGGTGGCCGGTGGACTCACCCCCGGCGGCCTGGTTGAGCGCCCAGTTGGCGAGCTGGGAGACGGTGATGCCGAGCACGATCGCCATCTGCTGGAAGGAGGCCAGCCGGCCGCGGTAGGCGGTCGGCGCGACCTCGGCGATGTAGGTGGGCGCGATCACCGAGGCGATGCCGATCGCGATGCCGCCGACCACGCGCCAGGTGGCGAGGGCCTCGATGTTCGGCGGGAACATCGAGCCGATGCCGCTGGCTGCGAACAGCACGGCGGCCAGCAGCATCGTGCGCACCCGGCCCAGGTGGTCGGCGAGCCGGCCGGCGATCACCGCGCCGACCGCCGAGCCCAGCAACGCGATCGCCACCACGAAGGCGGTGGTGCCGTGGCCCACCTCGAAGTGCTTCTGGATGCCCGTCACGGCGCCGTTGATCACCGCGCTGTCGTAGCCGAACAGGAATCCGCCCATGGCGGCGGCCGCCGAAATGAAGATCACGTGGCCGAGGTGAGCCTCGCCGGACACCCGCCGGCCGTTGACTGAGGACACGCGCGCTCCCGGGGAGGACGGGCCCGCTCTGACGGCGAGTGGGCAGGGCTCGCCTCACATTCGAGCAGCGCCAGGCCCGCCCTGCCCGTGTTCGGGGCCGATTCCGGGGCCGATCGGGTGACGCGGGGTCAGTCGGCGGCGCGCGGCGCGACGGCGCGCCGGGTGGCGGTGCGGGCGTCGCCGGCCGGTGGTGCGGTGGTGCGCCGCTGGTGACGGCGGAGCAGCTGAGTGCGGGCGGCGGCGTACTGGTCGCGGCCGCGCCCGCCGTCGTCGGCGCGCTCGGCGAGGCGGTCGGCCATCGCGTGCTGCGCCTCGGCGGGCTTCTTGTCGTCGTACTTGAACTTGGCCCGCACCTCGTCCACGGTCAGCCGGAGTCCGCGCAGACCGGGCAGTTGACGGGCCAGCTCCCCGCTGCCGGGCACCACCCGGACCTCCGGCGTCTCGGGCTGGAAGTGCGCCAGCTGGCGGTTGAGGATCTCGGCCTTGCCGGCCGCGGACTCCACGACCTCGGCGGTGCAGTGGAAGTGGACCGAGGCGTAGTAGCTGGTCGGCGTGCCCGGGGCGCCGCGCCAGTGGCCCGGGGCGAAGGCGTAGCCGTCGGTGACCGCGAGGGTGACCTTGGGGTCGGCCCGGACGGCGGCCAGCAGCGGGTTGGGCGCGGCCAGGTGGAGCAGGATCTCGCCGTGTTCGACGTCCAGCAGGAAGTGCGTCGGGACGAGCACCGGGCCCTCGCCGGGGGCGCCGTTGGCGGCGAGCAGGCCGAAGTCGCGGCCCTCGGCGAGCCAGGCGCGCCACTCGTCCTCGTCGCCGCGGTCCCAGGATCTGATCAGCATCGGGGTGTTCCTCGTCAGTGGGGGTAGCGGCGCAGGTGCGCGGGGAGCGGTGCGGTGCCGTCGTGCGGGACGGGGGTGCCGTGCACGGTGGTGACCGGGATCAGGCCGGACCAGTGCGGCAGGTCGGCGTCCTCCGGGTCGTCGTCGGCGTCGTCCGCGCGGGTCTTGGCGGAGACCTCGTCCAGCTCCAGGCGGAGGACGGCCGTCGCGGCGAGCTCCTTGGCGTTGGCCGGGCGGACCTCGGCGGACCGGCCGGGGACCGCGTGGTCGACCAGGGCCGCCAGTGCGACGTCCAGTTCCTCGGGGTCGGTGACCTGGTGCGCGGTGCCGTGGGCGACGACCGAGCGGAAGTTCACCGAGTGGTTGAACGCGGACTTGGTCAGCACCAGCGCGTCGACCTGGGTGACGGTGACGCAGACCGGCATGCCCTGCTCGCCGGAGGCACCGCGCATCGGACGGCTGCCGGTGGAGCCGTGGACGTAGAGCCGGCTGCCGACCCGGGCGTAGATCGTCGGCAGGACCACGGGGGCGCCGTCGGCCACGAAGCCGAGGTGGCAGACGTAGGCGCTGTCGAGGATGGCGTGGATCTCCGCCTGCTCCCAGGTGGCCCGGTCCTTGTAGCGGGTGGGGGTGGTCCTGGGGGTGCGGGAGTAGGTCGGCGGGCCTTCCGGGGCGTCTGACATGACAACCTCTATGTACTAGTGCATAATCGTCTTTGTGCTAGGAGACTATCCGCTGAAAGGGCGACGCGCCAGCGAAATCGCGGCGCACATCGAGCAGGGCGTGAGCAGCGGAATGCTCGCCCCCGGAACCGCGCTGCCCCCGCTGCGCGACCTCGCCGCCGAACTCGGCGTCAACCCCAACACCGTCGCCGCCGCCTACCGCCTGCTGCGCGACCGCGGCGTGATCGAGACGGCCGGCCGCAAGGGCAGCAGGATCCTCCCCAGGCCCGCGCTCGTCCCGCGGGACCAGATCAGCATCCCCGTCCCCCCGCACGCCCGGGACCTCTCCACCGGCAACCCCGACCCGGCGCTGCTGCCCGACCTCGGACCCGCCCTCGCTGCCGCCGCCGCGGCCGCCCGCGCCGAACCGGTGCTCTACGGACACCCGGCCGTCGCCCCGGACCTGCTGGCGCTCGCCCGCGCCTCCTTCGAGGCCGACGGCCTGCCCGGCGGACCGATCGTCGTCGCCTCCGGCTCGCTCGACACCGTCGAGCGCATCCTCGGCGCCCGGCTGCGCGCCGGCGACGCGGTGGCCGTCGAGGACCCGGGCTGGGGCAGCCTGCTCGACCTGCTGCCCGCGATGGGCCTGCGGCAGCTGCCCGTCCGGCTGGACGACGAGGGGCCGCTGCCGCAGTCGCTCGCGGCGGCGCTGGCCGAGGGTGCCCGGGCGGTGGTGGTCACCAGTCGGGCGCAGAACCCGACCGGTGCGGCGCTCACCGCACGCCGGGCCGAGGAGCTGAAGGCCGTCCTGGCCGAGCACCCCGGGGTGCTGCTGATCGAGGACGACCACGGGCACGGCATGGTCGACCAGCCGTACCACCCGCTGGTCGGTGCCGGGTCGCGGCACTGGGCGGTGGTGCGTTCGGCCGCCAAGGCGTACGGGCCCGACCTGCGGGTCTCGGTGGCGGTCGGTGACGCGGAGACGATCGGACGGGTCGCCGGACGGCTGCGGCTGGGCGCCGGCTGGGTCAGCGAGCTGCTGCAGCGCACCGTTGCCGAGCTGTGGCGCGCCGACGCGGCGCCGGTCGCGCGGGTGGCCGCCACCTACGGGGCCCGGCGGGACGCGCTGCTGGGCGAGCTGGCGGCGCGCGGGATCGAGGCGCACGGCCGGAGCGGGCTGAACGTCTGGGTGCCGGTGCCGGACGAGACCTCGGCGCTGGCGGCACTGGTGCAGCGCGGCTGGGTCGCGGCGCCCGGGGCGCGGTACCGGATCCAGTCGCCGCCCGGGCTGCGGTTCACCACGGCGCGGCTGGAGCCGGAGCAGGCCCGGGCGCTGGCGGAGGACCTGGCGGCGGTGCTGGGGGCGGACGGGGGCCGATCGCGGCTGGTGTGACGCCCGGGGAGTCCTGTGGCCGGTGTGAATCGCAGGCGGCATCCCGGGATCCGGTTGCCGGTCTGGTCTGAACCCGGCGGTAACAAAAGCGGAAACCTGCTGCAGATACCTAGCGGTAACAGGCGGGGGCATGTCATCTTCATCGCGCCACCGGCCGGCGGCCCACCCTCACCAAGGCGTCTTCCCGTTCCCCATGCCACGGGGAGACCGAGCCGCAGGAGTTCCGCCGTGCCCGAAAACAGTTCGAGCATCACCCGCAGCGCGCCTCGACTCGGACGGCGGCTGCTCGCCGCAGCCGCCGCCCTCCCGCTCGCCGCCGCGGGTCTGGCCGTCGCCGCACCGGCCTCCGCGGCCCCCGCCGCCCCGGCCGCCGTACCCTCCGGCCCCACCGCCAGCGTCACGCTCGGCGACAGCTACATCTCCGGCGAGGCCGGCCGCTGGAAGGGCAACTCGGCCGGTACCAGCGGCAGCCGCAACGGCAGCGACCGCGCCTGGACCGGCAGCTCGTACGACCCCTCGCGGGTCTACGGCGCCACGGCGGCGAGCGGCTGCGACCGTTCCGACGTCGCCGAGGTGCTCAGCGCCTCGACCGGCGCCCAGAACGAGATCGACCTGGCCTGCTCCGGCGCCGTCGCCGCCAACGTCTTCCGCGCCTCCAACGGCGGCCAGTCCTTCAAGGGCGAGGCCCCGCAGGCCGACCAACTCGCCGCTGTGGCACGGCAGAACAACGTCAAGCTGATCACCCTGTCGATCGGCGGCAACGACCTGGGCTTCGCCGACATCATCTCCACCTGCGTGCAGGACTACCTGATCTGGTACTCGTACTGCCACGACTCGGCGCAGTCCCAGATCGACGACAAGATGCCCGCCGCGATGGCCGGCGTCGGCAAGGCCGTCGACGAGGTCCGCGCCGTGATGGCCGACGCGGGCTACGCCCAGTCGGACTACCGGCTGGTGCTGCAGTCCTACCCGTCGCCGATCCCGCGCGGCGCGGAGATGCGGTACCCGGAGAGCGGCTGGACCCGCTCCAACACCGGCGGCTGCCCGTTCTGGG
Organism: Kitasatospora sp. NPDC059599; assembly: GCF_042735125.1. NCBI lineage: Bacteria > Bacillati > Actinomycetota > Actinomycetes > Kitasatosporales > Streptomycetaceae > Kitasatospora > Kitasatospora sp. NPDC059599. The sequence continues at coordinate 12,209 of NZ_JBHWCL010000156.1, forward strand.
ACGGGGACGCCGACTGGGCCCGCGACTCGATGGTCCCGCAGATCTCCCAGGCGCTGGCCGGCGTCGCCGCCTCCAAGAGGGCGCAGTTCCTGGACCTGTCGGACATGCTGCAGGGCCGGGAGGTCTGCTCGACGGCCACCAAGCAGCCGACCGCGAGCTCCGGCCCGTCCGCGACCACCAGTGAGTGGGCGCGCTTCCTGGACGGCGGGCTGAACTCCACGCAGGGCGCGCTGCAGGAGTCGATGCACCCCAACTACTACGGCCAGCAGGCGGTCGGGCGCTGCCTGACCCTGCTGTGGGGGCGCCCGAGCGGCGACTACGCGTGCCGCAACACGGCCGGGCAGGACACGAGCGGGATGTACCTGACCGCGCGGTGACGATGCGGTGAGCCCGGCGGTGACCGGGTGCCGGCCGGCTGTGGTGCCGGGCGGCCGCGGTGCCGGTAGGTTGCCGGCGCGTGCTTCGGCGCCCCCGCGGAATCGGTCGCGGGGGCGCCGGGGCGTCGGCGGCGTGGTGGCCGGTGCGCCGGTCGGAGCGGTCGTCGTCCCGGTCGGGTCGCGCCGGCCGGGACGCGCCGCGGGGACGCCGGGGTCAGCCCTTGGCGAGCAGGGACTGGGCGTGGGCCCGAACCTGATCCTTCGTCAGATAGGCGTCGGTGTACTCGAAGTCACGCAGCCGGGCGGGCTGGCGGGCCAGGAAACCGGTGCGGACGAAGTCGTCCCCGGCGGTCGCGTTGAGCAGCCAGTTGGCACCCACCCGGAACTTGGCCACGTTGGTGCGCATCGCCATCATGTGGTAGCCGCGGGCGACCAGCTGGGCGGGCACCCCGCGCAGCTCCACGCCGACCGGCTTGGAGACCGCGTCCTTGCCGCCCAGGTCGACCACCAGGCCCAAGTCCTTGTGGTAGTAGGGCTCCAGGGGCTGGTTGCGGAGCGAGGCGATCACGTTGTTCGCCACCACCCGGCCCTGCCGGGCGGAGTGCTGGGCGGTCGGCGGGCAGACCGCGCCGTCGCCCTTCGCCAGGTCGGGCACGGCGGCGGCGTCGCCGAGCGCGAAGACGCCCTCGAACTGCGGCACCCGCATCTCCGCCGTCACGGCGAGCCGGCCGCGCACCGTCTCGGCGTCCAGCGTGCCGATCAGCGGGCTCGCGGCCACCCCGGCCGTCCAGATCAGGGTGCGGCTGGGGAGCACCCGGCCGTCCGTGAACTTGACCGACTCGGCGCCGACTTCGGCCACCGAGACCCCCAGCGACACCTCGATGCCGCGCCCCCGCAGGACCTCCAGGGCCGCCTGGCCGAGCGCGTCGCCGAGCTCCGGCATCAGCTTCGGCGCGATGTCGATCAGGTGCCACTTGATCTGCCGGGCGTCGAGCCGCGGGTAGCGGTGGGTGGCGGCAGTGGTCAGGCGCTGCAGGCAGGCGGCCGTCTCGGTGCCCGCGTAGCCGCCGCCGACCACCACGAACTGCAGCCGGGACTCGCGCTCCCGCTGGTCCAGGGTGGCCGAGGCGAGGTCGAGTTGGGCGATCACGTGGTCGCGGACGTAGGTCGCCTCGGCGAGCGTCTTCATGCCGCGGGCGTAGTCGGTCAGGCCCGGGATGTCGAAGGTGCGGGTGACGCTGCCGGGGGCGAGGACCAGGATGTCGTACTTCTGCGCGACCACCTCGTCGGTGATCTTGCGGATCACGCACACCCGGGAGGCCGGGTCCACGCCGATGGCGCCGCCGGGGACGATGTGGGTGCGGCGCAGCGAGCGGCGCAGGGACACGGCCACGGACTGCGGGGTGAGGACGCCGGCGGCGACGTGCGGGAGGAGGGGGAGGTAGAGCTGGTAACTGAACGGCGTGACCAGCGAGATCTCGGCCTCCGAGGGTGACAGCTTGCGTTCGAGGCGGCGGGCGCACTCCAGTCCGGCGAAGCCACCGCCCACGATCAGGATCCGAGGTCGTTCCATCGCTCATCCCTTTGCCGTGAAGGTCCCCATTACTGTCCGCCACACTCGCACGGAGCAGCGGGGGCTGCCACCGGGGTGGGGCGGATGAGGGAGGAGGGGGGAGAGGAGGAGGGAGAGAGGGGGTGCGGCGGGGGCGCGGGTGGTCGCTGCGCCGTGGTGGGGGAGAAGGGGTGGCGGCACCGATAGGCTGTGGGCGTGCTACCCGAGGTGACGGCGATCCGGTACGTGACGCCACTGCGAGAAGGCGGCTCGATGCCGGGCCTGGTCGAGGCCGATGATCGTCGGCTCTACGCGCTGAAATGGGTCGGTGCGGCGCAGGGGCGCAAGGCCCTGGTCGCGGAGGTGCTGGCCGGGGAACTGGGACGGCGGCTCGGGCTGCCGGTGCCGGAGCTGGTGACCGTCGACCTGGACCCGGTGCTCGCGCGCAGCGAGCCGGACCACCAGGTCCAGGACCAGATGCGGGCCAGCGGCGGGACCAACCTCGGGATGGCCTTCGTCAGCGGTGCGCTCAACTTCGACCCGCTCTGCTTCGAGGTCGATCCCGAACTCGCGGGCCGGGTGCTGTGGTTCGACGCGTTCATCGGCAACGTCGACCGGTCCTGGCGCAACCCCAACCTGCTGGTGGCGACCGGCGGGCTGCGGCTGATCGACCACGGCGCGAGCCTGATCTTCCACCACAACTGGCCCGGCGCGGCCGGCTGGGTGCGCCGCCCGTACGACGCCTCGGACCATGCGCTGCTGGGTGCCCGGCCGGACCTGGGGGCGGCCGACAAGGAACTCGCGCCTCTCGCGGAGGCGGCGGTCGAGGCGGCCGTGGCGCAGATCCCCGACGTCTGGCTGATGGACGAGTTCGGCTTCGACTCGCCCGACGAGGTGCGCGCCGCGTACCGTTCCCAGCTGACCGGGCGACTGGCCGGTCCGCGCGACTGGCTGCCGGAGGTGCCCGCATGACCGATCCGTCGACGCACGTGCTGCCGGTCGCGGTCGAGCTGCACGACTACGAGTACGCCGTGATCCGCGCGGTGCCGCGGGTCGAGCGCGGCGAGTGCGTCAACGTCGGGGTGCTGCTGTACTGCCGGCAGAGTTCGCACCTGGCGGCGCGCACGCACCTGGACCAGGCGCGCCTGCTGGCGCTGGACCCGGTGGTGGACGTGCAGGGCGTGCGGCGGGCGCTGCACGGGATCGAGGCGGTCTGCGCGGGCGGCCCGCAGGCCGGTCCGGCGGCCGGGGACAGCCCCGGGCAGCGGTTCCGGTGGCTGACCGCGCCGCGCAGCGCGATCGTCCAGCCCGGGCCGGTGCACACCGGACTGACCGCCGACCCGGACGCGGAACTGCGGCGGCTGTTCGACCAGCTGGTGCTCTGAGCGGAGGCCCGGAGCGGGCCGGCGGGCGGGGTGTGAGGTGGCTCCCCGACGGTTGCCCCGGTCAAAGCTTGAGTTGCTGAAGCACCTGGTCGTACCCTGACCCCATGGGTTCGACAGCGACGACGACCGTACCGACCAACGCCGAGCTGATGGAGGCGTTGGCCGCCGTGGGCGCCGCGTACTTCCAGGACTTCGCGGCGGCCGCGGCCCGGCACGGGCTCTCCTCCTCGCAGGCCAAGGCGCTGGGCGCGGTGCAGGAGCCGGTGCCGATGCGCGCGCTGGCCGGGCGGCTGGGCTGCGACGCGTCGAACGTCACCGGGATCGTGGACCGGCTGGAGTCGCTGGGCCTGGCCAACCGGGCGGCGGCCGCCGGTGACCGCCGGGTGAAGATCGTGGTGATCACCGCGGAGGGCCGGGAGATCCTCAACCGCATCCGCGGCGAGATGAGCCGCACCCACCAGGCCTTCGAGGCGATGACCGACGAGCAGCGGATCGCCCTGCACTCCATCTGCGGGCAGGTCCTGCCGGTGCTGGCCGGCCGGACCGGCGGCGCGCAGTAGGTTCCGCGCCGCCGGTGCCGTCGGTGCCGGTCGGGTCCGCTGCTCCCGGACCGGTTCCGAGCCGTCCCGAGCCGTTCGGGCCGGTGCCGAGCGGTTCGGGCGGGTGCGGGGCCGGTCAGAGCAGTTCGGCGAGTTCCGGCGGCAGCGGTCGGTGGTGGAGCAGGGTGAGCGCGCGGGTCGCCCGGGTGAGGGCGACGTAGCGGTCGCGCGGGGCGAGCGCGGCCGGCTCGACCACCACGACCGCGTCGAACTCCAGGCCCTTGGCGGCCGTGACGGTCAGCGCGCCCAGCTCCTCGGCCAGGCCGTCCGGTGCGATGACGCCGGTGGTGCCCGCGGCCGCGGGCAGACGGGCGAGCGCGGCGGCGAAGTCGCCGTCCGGGACGGGGACCGCGCGCGGGTGCTCGCTGCCGGGCCGGACGGACTCGGGCGGCCGCATGCCGGGCTCGGTGGTGCGCAGGACGGCTGCGGCGAGGGCCATGATCGGCTCCGGCGTACGGTAGTTGACGGTCAGCCGTTCCTCACGCCAGCGGCCCGGCAGGTGCGGGTCGAGCATCCCGGCCCAACTGCGGGCGCCGGCCGGGGAGCCGGTCTGGGCGAGGTCGCCGACGATGGTCAGGGAACACGACGGCACCCGGCGCAGGACGGCGCGCCAGGCCATCGCGGACAGTTCCTGCGCCTCGTCCACGACGACGTGGCCGTACGCCCAGGTGCGGTCGGCGGCGGCGCGTTCGGCGGTGGAGCGGTACGGGCCGTCGTCCCGGAAGCGTTCGGCCAGCGCGGCGGAGTCCAGCAGGGCGTCGTCGGTCTGCCCGGTGATGGTCAACACTCCTTGGGCAAAGGCGAGTTCGGACTCCTCGTCGGTCTCCTCCGCGGTGGCGGGGGCGGTGTAGGGGGCGGACGGCCCGTCCTCGCCGAGGAGTTCGGCGGCTTCGTCCAGCAGCGGGACGTCCTCGGCCGTCCACGGCGAGCCGGGTCGGCGGAGCAGGGCGGCGGCCTGCTCGGGGGCCACTTCGGCGAGCAACTCGACGTCGCCCAGCAGCCGTTCGAGCAGCTGCTGCGGGGTGAGCAGGGGCCAGAGCGGGTCGAGGGCGGCGCGGACGTCCGCCCGGGCCCACAGTTCGCGCGGGGCGTGGTGCGCCTCCTCCTCGTCGTACGGGCGGCCGAGGGAGAGCGCCTGGGCGATGGCGAGGGCGTCGAGCAGGGTGCGCAGGTAGAAGGCGCGGGCCCGGTTGTGCGGGATCCGCAGGCCGCGGGCGGCGTCCCGGGCCTGGGCGCAGGCCCGGGCGGAGACGGCCAGTCCCTCGCCGAGGTCGAGGCCGTCGGCGGGGGCCGACTGGTGGGCGGCGAGGGCGCGGCGGAGGACTCCCGCCATCCAGGGGCCGCCCTTGGCGACGGCCGCGGCGGGGGCGTCGCTGCCGGTGGCGGCGATGCCGGGGAGGAGCTCGCCGACGGTGCGCAGCACCACCTCGGCCTCGCCGAGGGCGGGCAGCACCTCGTCGATGTACCGCAGGAAGTCCGGGTTGGGACCGATCACCAGGACGCCGCGGCGCTCCAGCGCGGCGCGGTGGGTGAACAGCAGGTAGGCGGCGCGGTGCAGGGCGGTGAGGGTCTTGCCGGTGCCGGGCCCGCCCTGGACGACGAGCGCGCCGCGCAGCGGGGAGCGGATCACCCGGTCCTGCTCGGTCTGGATGGTGGCGACGGCGCTGCCCATCCGGCCGGTGCGTTCGCGGCCGAGGGCGGCGAGCAGGGCGGCCTCGCCGACGAGCCCGCGCCGGCCGGAGTCGTCCAGTCCGGCGAGGTCGAGCGCCTCGTCGTCCAGGCCGGTGAGGGTGCGGCCGCGGGTGTGCAGGTGGCGGCGGCGGACGACGGGGCCGGGGTCGGCGGGGGTGGCGGTGTAGAAGGGGCGGGCGGCGGGGGCGCGCCAGTCGAGCAGCAGGGGTTCGTACGCCTCGTCGGTCAGGCCGGTGCGGCCGATGTAGTGGACGGTGCCGTCGCGCTCGTCGAGGCGGCCGAAGCAGAGGCCGCGTTCGACGGCGTCGAGCCGGGCGGCGTGGCGGGCGGCTTCGCGGGCGCGCACCGCGCGTTCCAGCCGGGCCTGGTGGGTGCCGCCGGGCCCGGCGCCGTCGTGGGCGCCGTCGGCGGTGCGGTGAGCCCGTTCGCGGACGGTGTCCAGCCGGGCGTAGAGGGTGGTGAGTCGGGCCTGCTCGGTGTGCAGGGCCTCGGCGAAGGCGTCGCCGGAGTGCCCTGCGGTCGCTGGAAGTCCGTTCATTGATGTGGTATCCTTGCGGCGAGAAGGTTCTGGCAACCCGTATGATGGGCGCTCAATCGGCCGAGCCTACCCCATCCGCCGACGTTCGGCGTGACCTCGGCTGTTACTCTTGCGAAGCGTGAGCGCGAAGCCCCAGATCCCCAATGTCCTGGCCTCCCGGTACGCCTCGGCGACCCTGGCCCAGCTGTGGTCCCCCGAGCACAAGGTGGTCCTTGAGCGCCACCTGTGGCTCGCCGTCCTGAAGGCCCAGCAGGACCTCGGCGTCGAGGTGCCGGCCACCGCCGTCGCCGACTACGAGCGGGTGATCGACCAGGTCGACCTCGGCTCGATCGCCGCCCGTGAGCGGGTCACCCGCCACGACGTGAAGGCCCGTATCGAGGAGTTCAGCGAGCTCGCCGGCCACGAGCAGATCCACAAGGGGATGACCTCCCGCGATCTGACCGAGAACGTCGAGCAGCTGCAGATCCGCCAGTCGCTGGAGCACGTGCGCGACCGCACCGTGGCCGTCCTGGTCCGCCTGGCCAAGCTGTCCGCCCAGCACTCCGAGCTGGTCATGGCCGGCCGTTCGCACAACGTGGCCGCGCAGGCCACCACCCTGGGCAAGCGCTTCGCGTCGATCACCGACGAGCTGCTGGTCGCCTTCCGCCGCCTGGAGGAGCTGATCGCCCGCTACCCGCTGCGCGGGATCAAGGGCCCGGTCGGCACCGCCCAGGACATGCTGGACCTGCTCGGCGGCGACACCGAGAAGCTGGCCGAGCTGGAGCGCCGGGTCGCCGGGCACCTCGGCTTCGAGAACGTGCTGACCAGCGTCGGCCAGGTCTACCCGCGCTCGCTGGACTTCGAGGTGCTCACCGCCCTCGTCCAGCTCGCCGCCGCGCCGTCCAGCCTGGCCAAGACCATCCGCCTGATGGCCGGCCACGAGCTGGTCACGGAGGGCTTCAAGGAGGGCCAGGTCGGCTCCTCCGCGATGCCGCACAAGATGAACACCCGCTCCTGCGAGCGCGTCAACGGCCTGGCCGTCATCCTGCGCGGCTACGCCTCGATGACCGGCGAGCTGGCCGGCGACCAGTGGAACGAGGGCGACGTCTCCTGCTCGGTGGTGCGCCGGGTCGCGCTGCCGGACGCCTTCTTCGCGTTCGACGGCCTGCTGGAGACCTTCCTGACCGTCCTCGACGAGTTCGGCGCCTTCCCTGCCGTGATCGAGGCCGAACTGGACCGCTACCTGCCGTTCCTCGCCACCACCAAGGTGCTGATGGGCGCGGTGCGCGCGGGCGTCGGCCGGGAGACCGGGCACGAGGTCATCAAGGAGCACGCCGTCGCCTCCGCGCTGGCGATGCGCGCGGGCGCCCGGGAGAACGAGCTGCTGGACCGCCTGGCCGCCGACGAGCGGATCCCGCTCGACCGGGCCGCGCTGGACGCGCTGCTGGCCGACAAGCTCTCCTTCACCGGTGCGGCCGGCGCCCAGGTCGCCGAGGTGGTCCGCCGGGTGGAGGCCGTCGCGGCCGCCTACCCCGAGGCCGCCAAGTACGCGCCGGGCGACATCCTCTGAGGTGCCGCATCCGTTGACGCGCCGCTGATGTGACGCAGCGTCAGCTCTCGGGCGAGGGCCCTGCCGCCGGACCGGTGGCAGGGCCCTCGTGCGTGCGGACGTGGCCCGGGTCGAGCGGCGGGGTGGTGCCGCAGTTCCACTCGCAGTCCGGCTCGGCCACCGGGTGGTCCTCGGGGTCGAGCACGTTGCCGCGGACGGTGGCGAAGGCGATCAGCCCGCCGCCGACCAGCAGGCCCGCGCAGATCAGCATCGCGGTGTGGAAGGCGGCGTCGACCTCGGCCGGCACCCGGTAGGCGTCGCCGCTCAGCCCGGCCAGCGCCGGTAGTGCGGCCACCGCGAGCAGACCGGCCGCCCGGGCGGCGGCGTTGTTGACCCCGCTCGCGATGCCCGCGTGCCGGACCTCGACGGCGGCCAGCACGGTGGCCGTCAGCGGTGCGACCAGCAGGGTCATCCCGCAGCCCATCACCGTGACGGCGGGCAGCACGTCCGTCCAGTAGGAGGAGTCGGCGCCGATCCGCAGCATCAGCAGCACGCCGGCGGCGCACAGCAGCGGGCCGACGGTGAGCGGGATCCGCGGGCCGATCCGCTTCCCCAGGCGCCCGGCGCGCGCCGACAGCGCCAGCATCAGCACGGTGATCGGCACCAGCGCGAAGCCGGAGACCAGCGGGGAGAACCCGGCGACGATCTGCAACTGCACCACCAGCAGGAAGAAGACGCCGCTGAACGCCGCGTACACGCAGAGGGTGACCAGGTTCACGGCGGTGAACAGCCGGGAGGAGAACAGGCCGAGCGGCAGCATCGGCACGGGCGTGCGGCGTTCGACGACCACGAAGGCGGCGCCGAGCACCACACCGAGCACGCCGCTGATCCAGACCGCGGCGGACACGCCCTCGCCGGCGGCGGTCAGGGCGTAGGTGATCGCGCCGAGGGCGAGCGCGGCGAGGACCGCGCCGAGCGCGTCGAAGCGGCCGGAGGCGCTCTCGTCCCGGCTCTCCGGCACGGACCGGGTGGAGACCGCGATCACGGCCGCCGCGAGCGGCAGGTTCAGCAGGAAGATCCAGCGCCAGCCGGGGCCGTCCACCAGCCAGCCGCCGAGGAAGGGGCCGACCGCGGCCGACACCCCGCCGAGGCCGGACCAGAGGCCGACCGCCGTCGAGCGGTCGTCGGGGTGGAAGACCGCCTGGAGCATGGCGAGCGAGCCGGGGGTGAGCAGCGCCCCGCCGATGCCCTGGACGGCGCGGGCGGCGATCAGCACCTGGATGTTCGGTGCGACGGCACAGGCCGCGGAGGCGACGGCGAACCAGACCACGCCGATCAGGAAGACCCGGCGCCTGCCGTACCGGTCGCCGAGCGCGCCGCCGAGCAGGATCAGGCCCGCCAGGGTGAGCAGATAGGAGTTCAGCGTCCATTGCAGGGACGCCAGGGAGGCGCCGAGGTCGGCGCCGATCCGGGGCAGGGCGACGTTCACCACGGTGCCGTCGAGCATCGCCATGCTGGAGCCGAGCACCGTCGCCAGTAGTACCCAGCGACCCTGCGCGGTGCCCAGGCGCAGGGTGCCGGCCTCGGAGGTGGCCACGGCCCGATCCTCCGCCCCGTGGGGCGTACGTGACAAGGCTCACCGGTGGTGTGTCGGCGGCGGGGGCGCTGTGTGAGCGGTCGACTGCGCGCTGTGGCCGACTTCGGCGCAGGGTCGCGGAGCAGTGGCTCGGGGTGAATGGATGGTGTACGCACCGTGCTGGGGATCATTCGGAGGGTCACCGCACCCAGGAGGGATCGTTGCGGCTTCAAGAGATCGACATTGCTTCACCCGAACGGATGGGTTTTAGTTCAGCGACCGCCCGGCCAGTCCGGACGGATCCGCCGGGTGGAACGCCGAGTCCTGCCGCTGCCCGGTGGTTCGATCTGAACTCTGTACGGCAGGAGCGGGGGACCCACAGGTAAGTCGCCGGACCGGAGTTCGCGCTTTTCGGAGCGCGGGCGTCCAGGGCCGGCTCGGGGTGAAGCCGCACATGCGGCCGGGCAACTCCAGCCCGAACCCGACAGCTCACCTCGCAGGCGTCGGAGAGGAAACTTCCATGCCTGCTCAGGCTCGTCGTATCGTCCTGCCCCGCGCCGCCCGCATCGGCATCGCCACTGCCGTCACCGGTGTCTCCTTCGCCCTCCCGCTCGTCACCGCGATGAGCGCCCAGGCCCACACCGCCCCCGCTGCCCCGGCCGCGCCCGCCGCCGTGGCGCCTGTCGCCGCCGCCAAGCCGGCCGAGAAGGCCGCTCCGGCTGCTCCGGCCGCCGCGGCCGCCACGTCCGAGAGCTACCGCGTCGTCAGTGGTGACACCCTGTCCAAGATTGCCGACGTCAAGAACGTCGAGGGTGGCTGGCACGCGCTGTACGAGCAGAACCGCTCGGTCGTCGGCGCCAACCCGAACCTGATCTTCCCGGGTCAGCAGCTCACCCTCGCCGGCCACGCTGCCGCGCCGGCCGCCGCGCCGTCCGCGGACGCCGCCCCGGCCAAGCCGGCCGCCCCGGTGGCCCCGGTTGCCCCCGTGAAGCCGCAGACCCAGGTCAAGGTCACGACCGAGGCCGCCAAGCCCGCCGCCCCGGTGCAGACCCAGGTTCAGACCGCCGCTCCGGCCAAGGCCGTGACCGCCGCTCCGGTCGCCGCCACCTCCGGCTTCGTCGCGCCGCTGGCCAACCCGGTGCTGGGCGAGGCCTACGGTGTGGCCGGCTCGATGTGGGCCTCCGGCCACCACACCGGCCAGGACTTCGTCGCCTCCACCGGTACCCCGCTGCGCGCCGTCGCCAACGGCGTCGTGGTCAAGGCCGGCAACGGCGGCGCCTACGGCAACGAGGTCGAGATCAAGCTCGCCGACGGCCACTACGCCCAGTACGCGCACCTCTCGGTGATCGGCGTGAAGATCGGTCAGACCGTCACCGTCGGCCAGCAGATCGGCCTCTCCGGCGCCACCGGCAACGTGACCGGCCCGCACCTGCACTTCGAGATCCGCACCGGCTCGGAGTACGGCTCGGACATCAACCCGGTCACCTACCTGCGCGCGCACGGCGTCGCGCTCTGACCCTCCGGGGATCAGGTCCAGGGTTTCAGGAACCACCACTGCCGCGGAGCGAATCGGTCCTCCGGGATGGTCATGTCGGGTGACCGCTCGACCGGATGATCGCCGTGCAGTGGACATGGGCGCGGGACACGCCCAGGCCGGCCCGGCTCGCGGGATTCACCTCCCGCCCGAGCCC
>NZ_JBHWCL010000157.1:0-22591 GCF_042735125.1 Kitasatospora sp. NPDC059599
CGGGCGCTTAAAGAGATTTGGGCGGCCTCCCTGGCCCCTGGCGGGCGGCCGATCGGTGACTGCTACGAACTGTGGAGCATAGGAGACTCGAACTCCTGACATCTGCCTTGCAAAGGCAGCGCTCTACCAACTGAGCTAATGCCCCTCGACGGCACCGCGCGTGCCAACGGGCACTAGCGTACCGGGTTCCGGCGCGTTTCCCAGCGCCGTCCCCCGTCGGCAGTGCCGTTCCCCGGGTGCGGCCGGTCCGGTCGGTCGACCGGGCCGGCCGGCCCGGGAGGCGCGGGTCGGCGCCTCCGAAGACCGTCGATCGTCAGATCGCCCGGATTCAGCGACCGGCCGGGACCGGGTCGGTGGCCTCGGTCCACAGGTCCTGCTCGGCGCGGTCCGCCTGGACCTGACGGTAGACAAAGAAGCCGCCGAGGGCGACCAGGGCGACCAGGAGAAGCTTCTTCACCGCGGGACCTCGTCCTTCTTGCGTTGGTGGACTCAAGAGCCGGATCCGGCCTGACTGACCGGGCCGACGAGTCCAGTTGCGTTTCGAGCGCGAACGGGCGGCCGGGTGCCAGACCGCCCTTGCGGCCGATGATACACACCGGTGTCCCAATCGTGACCAGCCACCGGTGCGGCCAACCCGGCGGTCCGGTCCGAGGATTGACGCAGCACCTCCTACCGGCCGCTCCGCCCGGGTGCGACCGGCCCGGGGAGGGCCCGTGCGGGCCGGGCCCGTACGGCCCGGGCGCCGCCTCCGCCGGCCTGCTCAGCAGCCCGAAAACGTCGAAGGCCCCGGAGTGGATCACTCCGGGGCCTTCGGGGTGGTGGGCCTAACAGGACTTGAACCTGTGGCCTCTTCCTTATCAGGGAAGCGCTCTAACCGTCTGAGCTATAGGCCCTTGCCGCACTGAAAGATTAGCGGACCGACGGCCGATCCCCCAAATCCGGATCGGCCGGGGCCGCGGCGGGGATCCCGGCGAACAGCTGCGGCGCGCCGGCGGCGGGGCGCAGCAGCCACTCCTCGCGGGTCGGCGGGAGGCCCGCCGACCCGCCCTCGGTGCCGCGAACGGCGAGGACCTGGTTGATCCCGATCCGGTTCTGCTCGAAGGCGAGCGCGGAGGCCGCCATGTACAGCCGCCAGACCCGGGCCCGGCCCCGGCCGACCAGCCGGACGGCCTCCGTCCAGTGCGCTTCCAGGTTGGCCACCCACTCGCGCAGGGTCAGCCCGTAGTGCTCGCGCAGCGACTCGACGTCCCGGACCTCGAAGCCGGCCTCCTCCAGCCGGGCCACGGTGGAACCGACGGGGGAGAGCTCGCCGTCGGGGAAGACGTAGCGGTCGATGAAGGGGCTGGTGCGGTGCGGCTCACCGGGGTGGTCGGGGCGGCGGGCGATCTGGTGGTTGAGCAGCCGGCCGCCGGGGGCCAGCAGCCGGTACAGGCCCTCCGCGTAGATCCGGTACTGCTCGGAGCCGACGTGCTCGGCCATCCCGACGCTGGAGATCGCGTCGAACGGCCCGTCCGTGATCTCCCGGTAGTCCTGGAGCCGGACCTCGACCCGGTCGGTCAGGCCGGCCGCCTCGACCCGGGCGCGGGCCAGCGCGACCTGTTCGGTGGAGATGGACACGCCGACCGCGACGACCCCGTAGTGCTCCGCCGCGTGCAGCAGGAGTGAGCCCCAGCCGCAGCCGACGTCCAGCAGGCGCATCCCGGGCCGCAGACCGAGCTTGCGGCAGATCAGGTCGAGCTTGGCCTCCTGGGCGGCTTCCAGGCTCTTCGCCCCCGGCGTCCAGTAGGCGCACGAGTAGACCATCGAGGAGCCCAGCACGAGGCCGTAGAAGTCGTTCCCGACGTCGTAGTGGTGGCTGATGGCCGCGCGGTCCCGGTTGCGGCTGTGCAGCCGCTCCCGGGCCCTGCTGACCTCCTCCCGGGGCGGCGCCGGCTCGGGGCCGAGCGCCCCGGCCCGCAGGGCGGCCGCGAGGACCCGGCGGCCCCCGGCGCCGAGGACGTCGCGCGGTCCGAGGGCGAGCGTGCGGATCTCCGGCCGCTCGGCGAACCGGCCGACCGCCGAGAGCACCTCGTAGAGGTCGGTGCCGGGGGCGACCTCCAGGTCCCCGGCGACGTAGGCGCGGGCGAGGCCCAGCTCGCCGGGCTGCCAGAGCACGCGGCGCAGTGCCCGGCGGTTGCGCAGGACCACGGTGGGCGCCCCCGGCGGCCCGGCGACGCTGCCGTCCCAGACCCGGACCCGCAGCGGTACCGGAACCCCCAGCAGCCCTTCCAGGGCCTCGACCAGTTGACCTGCGAGCTTCGCCACCGCGCGCCTCCGTCCAGTCGTCCTGCTGAACCCACCCGGCCCGGTCGGGCGGACCGGGGGCGGCCTGCGGCACTCCCAGGCGCGGAACGGGCGCCACCCAGCTAATCCCACCGCGGCCGACCGGCTTCCGGGCGGCACGCCGCGGGGTGCCGGCTGTCACCCGAATGCCGAACGGGCCCCACCGGCTGCAACAGCCGGTGGGGCCCGTACATTCCGTCCGTGGACGGGGAACTGAGCGCGGGTCAGGACCCGGTCGGGATCAGTCCTCCTCGGCCAGGGTCAGCTCGACGCCGCCGGTGAAGCCGGCCGCCGCGTTGTAGATGAACGCGGAGAGGGTGGACAGCGCGGTCAGCAGGACGACGTCGACCACGGCGATCAGCGTGGTGAAGGTCATCACCTTGCCGAAGCCGACGTAGTCCATGAGGTTGACGCCGCCGGTGCTGTCGGAGCCCGTGACGTCCTTGAGGGTCTTGCTCAGCGAATCGAAGACGCCGAGCGAGTCCAGCGTCATCCACAGCACGGCCGAGGCCACGATGATGATGATGCCGACGGCCAGCGACAGCAGGAAGCTGACCTTCATCACGGACCACGGGTCGACCTTGGTCACCCGCAGCCGGGCCTTGCGGGTCCGGCCGAGGCCGGGACCGGCCGCCGCGGGCGCGCCGGCGGGGCGGCGGGCCGCCCCGGGGACGGGGGTGCCGCCCGGCGGCGTGTTGCCGGAGGTCCGGGTGCCCCGGGCCGGGGTCGGCTGCCCCTTGGCGTACGTGGTCGGCTGGGAGAAGCCCCCCGAGCCGGGCGCCGCGGCGCCCGGCGGCGGAGGCGTCTGACCGCCGTAGGTCGCGCCGCTCTGACCCGCGCCCCCGGCCGACGGCATCAGCGAGGTGGACGCGGCCGAGTGCTCGGTCGGCGGCTGCGGTACGCCGCCGTACGACCCCCCGCCCTGCGCGCCCGGACGGCCGCCGGAGGTTCCTCCCGCAGCACCCGTGGCTCCACTCACCTGGTCCTCCCGCACTTCCCACCAGGGCGGCGGCGCCGCCCTGCTTCGTCACTCGTCATCCAGCGCCCGGCGGGATTGCCCGGAACTGGTCGGCGTCCGGTGGCGCCGCGTCCTCTCTGTGGACGCGGCATCACCGGTCTGCGGTTCGTTTCAGGCCTCGACGTCTCCGTCGACCACCGTCTCCGTACCCTCGGCCGTCTCGGTGGACTCGGTGCCAGCGACCTCGTCCTCCGCAGTCTCCTCGTCCTCGGCTTCCGCGTTGCGGGCCATGCCCACGACCGCGTCACGCTTCCCGAGGTTGATCAGTTGGACGCCCATCGTGTCACGTCCGGTTTCACGAACCTCGGAAACCCTTGTGCGAATCACCCCACCCGAGAGGGTGATCGCCATGATCTCGTCGGATTCGTCGACCACGAGTGCGCCGACGAGCGAGCCGCGGCCCTCGACGATCTTCGCCGCCTTGGTGCCGTAACCGCCGCGTCCCTGGACACGGTACTCGTCCACGCCGGTGCGCTTGGCGTACCCGCCGTCCGTGGCGGTGAAGACGTAGGTGCCCGGACGGACGACGTTCATCGAGAGCAGTTCGTCGTCCTCGCGGAAGGCCATGCCCTTGACGCCGGAGGTCGCGCGGCCGGTGGGCCGCAGGGCGTCGTCGGTCGCGGTGAAGCGGATCGACTGGGCCTTCTTGGAGACCAGCAGCAGGTCGTCCTCGGAGGAGACCAGCTCGGCGCCGATCAGCTCGTCGTCCCGGCCCTCCTCGTCCTGGCGCAGGTTGATCGCGATCAGGCCGCCGGAGCGCGGGGAGTCGTAGTCCTTCAACGGGGACTTCTTCACCAGGCCGGCCCGGGTGGCGAGGACCAGGTACGGCTTGTCCTCGTACGTCCGGACGGCCATCACCTGGGCGATGTGCTCCTCCGGCTGGAAGGCCAGCAGGTTGGCGACGTGCTGACCGCGGGCGTCGCGGCCGGCGTCCGGCAGCTCGTAGCCCTTGGCGCGGTAGACCCGGCCCTTGTTGGTGAAGAACAGGATCCAGTTGTGGGTCGTCGTCACGAAGAAGTGGTCGACGATGTCGTCCTGCTTCAGCTGGGCACCGCGCACGCCCTTGCCGCCGCGCTTCTGCGAGCGGTAGAGGTCGGAGCGGGTCCGCTTGACGTAGCCGCCACGGGTGATCGTGACGACGATGTCCTCCTCGGCGATGAGGTCCTCGATGGAGAGGTCGCCGTCGGACGGGATGAGGGTGGAGCGCCGGTCGTCGCCGTACTTCTCGACGATCGCGGTGAGCTCCTCGGAGATGATCTCCCGCTGGCGGGTCGGCGAGGCCAGGATCGCGTTGTACTCGTCGATCTTGCGCTGCAGCTCGTCGTGCTCGTCCGTGATCCGCTGGCGCTCCAGGGCGGCCAGGCGGCGGAGCTGCATCTCCAGGATGGCGTTGGCCTGCAGCTCGTCGATGTCGAGCAGGCCCATCAGGCCGGTGCGGGCGGCGTCGGCGCTCGCCGAGGCCCGGATCAGCGCGATGACCTCGTCGATCAGGTCCAGGGCCTTGAGCAGGGCGCGCAGGATGTGGGCGCGCTCCTCGGCCTTGCGCAGGCGGAAGGTGGTGCGCCGGACGATGACCTCGACCTGGTGGTTGACCCAGTGCCGGATGAAGGCGTCGAGCGACAGGGTGCGCGGCACGCCGTCGACCAGGGCCAGCATGTTGGCGCCGAAGTTGGTCTGCAGCTCGGTGTGCTTGTACAGGTTGTTCAGCACGACCTTGGCGACCGCGTCGCGCTTGAGCACGACCACCAGGCGGGTGCCGGTGCGGGACGAGGACTCGTCGCGGACGTCGGCGATGCCGGCGACCCGGCCGTCCTTGACCAGGTCGGCGATCTTCAGCGCGAGGTTGTCCGGGTTGACCTGGTACGGCAGCTCGGTGATCACCAGGCACTGGCGGCCCTGGATCTCCTCGACCTCGACGACGGCGCGCATGGTGACCGAGCCGCGGCCGGTGCGGTAGTAGTCGTCGATCCCGCGGTGGCCGACGATCAGCGCACCGGTGGGGAAGTCGGGGCCCTTGATCCGCTCGATCAGGGCCTCCAGCAGCTCCTCGTTGGAGGCGTCCGGGTGCTCCAGCGCCCAGAGCGCACCGGAGGCGACCTCACGGAGGTTGTGCGGCGGGATGTTGGTGGCCATGCCGACCGCGATGCCGGTGGCACCGTTGACCAGCAGGTTGGGGATGCGCGCGGGCAGGACGGTCGGCTCCTGCGAGCGGCCGTCGTAGTTGGCGGCGAAGTCGACGGTGTCCTCGTCGATGTCGCGCATCATCTCCATGGCCAGCGGCATCATCTTGCACTCGGTGTAGCGCATGGCCGCGGCCGGGTCGTTGCCCGGGGACCCGAAGTTGCCGTTGCCGTCCACCAGCGGCATCCGCAGCGACCACGGCTGGGCCAGCCGGACCACGGTGTCGTAGATCGAGGTGTCACCGTGCGGGTGGTAGTTGCCCATGACGTCGCCGACGACGCGGGCGCACTTGTAGTAGCCCTTCTCGGGGCGGTACCCGCCGTCGTACATCGCGTAGAGCACGCGGCGGTGCACCGGCTTGAGGCCGTCGCGGACCTCGGGCAGCGCTCGGCTGACGATCACGCTCATCGCGTAGTCGAGGTACGAGCGCTGCATCTCGGTCTCGAGCTCGACCGGCTCGATCCGCATGGTCGCCTGGGCGGTGGCCTCGGCGGCCTCGGGGGTCTCGGGCTGTTCGCCTTCGGGACGGTTGTCGTCGACCACTGGTGGTCAGTTTCCTTTCACGCGGACTGGTACGTGCGGGGCCTGGGCTGCAGGCGTCACACGTCCAGGAAGCGGACGTCCTTGGCGTTGCGCTGGATGAAGGAGCGGCGGGCCTCGACGTCCTCGCCCATCAGCACGGAGAACAGCTCGTCGGCGCGGGCGGCGTCCTCCAGGGTGACCTGGAGCAGCAGCCGGTGCTCGGCGTCCATGGTGGTGACCCGGAGCTCCTCGGCGTTCATCTCGCCGAGACCCTTGAAGCGCTGGATCGCGTCGTCCTTGGGGAGCCGGCGCCCGGCCCCGACCCCGGCCGCGATCAGCGCGTCGCGCTCGCGGTCGGAGTAGGCGTACTCGAAGTCGTCCTTGCCCCACTTGATCTTGTACAGCGGCGGCATGGCGAGGTAGACGTACCCGGACTCGACCAGCGGCCGCATGAAGCGGAACAGCAGGGTCAGCAGCAGGGTGCGGATGTGCTGCCCGTCGACGTCGGCGTCGGCCATCAGGACGATCTTGTGGTACCGCAGCTTGGACTCGTCGTAGTCCTCCTGGATGCCGCAGCCGAAGGCCGAGATCAGCGCCTGGACCTCGGTGTTCTGCAGCACCTTGTCGATCCGGGCCTTCTCGACGTTCAGGATCTTGCCGCGGATCGGCAGGATGGCCTGGGTGCGCGGGTCGCGGCCCTGCTTGGCCGAGCCGCCGGCGGAGTCACCCTCGACGATGAAGATCTCGCACTCGGACGGGTCCTTGGACTGGCAGTCCGAGAGCTTGCCCGGCAGCGAGGCGGACTCCAGCAGGCCCTTGCGACGCGTGAGGTCGCGGGCCTTGCGGGCGGCGACGCGCGCGGTGGCGGCCTGGATGGACTTGCGGATGATGTCCGAGGCCTCGGTGGGGTTGCGGTCCAGCCAGTCGTTCAGGTGCTCGTGGACGACCTTCTGGACGAAGGTCTTGGCCTCGGTGTTGCCGAGCTTGTCCTTGGTCTGGCCCTCGAACTGCGGCTCGCCGAGCTTGACCGAGATGATCGCGGTCAGGCCCTCGCGGATGTCCTCGCCGGAGAGGTTGTCGTCCTTCTCGCGGAGCAGCTTCTTGTCCCGCGCGTAGCGGTTGACCAGGCCGGTCAGCGCGGCGCGGAAGCCCTCCTCGTGGGTGCCGCCGCCGTGCGTGTGGATGGTGTTGGCGAAGCTGTAGACCCCCTCGGTGTAGGAGGAGTTCCACTGCATCGCGATCTCCACCGAGATCGCCTTGTCCTTGTCCTCCGCCTCGAAGTCGATCACCGAGGGGTGGATGACCTCGCCCTTGCGGGAGTTGAGGTGGGCGACGAAGTCGGCGATGCCGCCGTCGTACTTGTACGTGACGGTGAGCGGCTTGCCCTCCTCGTCCACGTGCTCCGGGCGCTCGTCGGTCAGCGAGATCGACAGGCCCTTGTTGAGGAAGGCCATCTCCTGGAAGCGCCGGGAGAGCGTCTCGAAGGAGTAGACGGTGGTCTCGAAGATGTCGGCGTCGGCCCAGAAGGTGACCGTGGTGCCGGTCCGTTCGGTCGCCTCGCCCTTGGCCAGGGGGGCGGCCGGGGCACCCATCTTGTAGTCCTGGGTCCAGATGCTGCCGTCCTTGTGGATCTCCACGGAGAGCCTGGTGGACAGCGCGTTCACGACGGAGACGCCGACGCCGTGCAGACCGCCGGAGACGGCGTAGCCGCCGCCGCCGAACTTTCCGCCGGCGTGCAGGACGGTGAGCACGACCTCGACGGCCGGCTTGTCCTGGCCGGGGACGATGTCGACCGGGATGCCTCGGCCGTTGTCGACGACGCGGATCGCGCCGTCGGCCATGATCGTGACGTCGATGGTGTCGGCGTACCCCGCCATCGCCTCGTCGACGGAGTTGTCCACGACCTCCTGCACCAGGTGGTGCAGGCCACGCTCGCCGGTGGAACCGATGTACATGCCGGGGCGCTTGCGGACGGCGTCGAGGCCTTCCAGCACCTGGATGTTGCTACCGGTGTAGGAAGCCTGGTCGGACTGGTCTGGGGTCTGGCTGGGGTTGCCGGAATCGGCCACGAAGCGCCCTCTCTGGCACAGCACGGGCCGCATCCCCGCCCCGTGCGGGCGAGCGTGCGACCACGGCGTTTAGACTCGGTTGCCACTAGCAACAGTGTTTGGCTCTCAGTCTACCGGTACGACTGACAGAGATGGGCGTTTGGCAGCCCTTGAAGGCAGATACGCCGCCCTGAATCCCCTCCGCACGTGTCCCGATACTCGCCCGGGGGCCCCAGAGCGCCTGGGAGGGCTGTCAGGGGTTCCGGAAGATCGCCATCCGATCCGCCCCCCGGGGGACGGGCGGGCGCACCGGTCACCCCCAGGTGTCGCCCGGCCCCTTGCTCCCCGGCGCGCGCAGCCGGCCGTAGCCGCGGGCGGGTGCGGCCGGGCCCAGCACCTTGATGGTCTTGACCGTGCCGTGGCCCAGCTCGTGGTTCAGGCGGGCCACCAACTGCCGTGCCAGCCAACGGAGTTGAGTGGCCCATGCGGTGGAGTCGCACTGCACGGTGAGCACCGCGGCCGCCTCGTCGTAGGAAGAGGGGTGACAGTGCGCGGCGATGTCCGGGCCGACGATCTGCGGCCAGCGCCCCATCACCCCGCCGACGGCGGCCGAGGACTCCCAGCCGCGCTCCGTCAGCAACCTGTTCAGCGCCGCCCCCAGCGGGACCGGGTCCCGGCCGTCCGAACGGGCTCCGCTGCGCAGCCCGTGCCGCTTGGCCTCACGTTTCTGCTGGACCTGCTCACCGCGCTGGCGGGCCTGGGCGCGAGCCGCCCGGAGCACGGAGCGGGCGAGGTCGGCACCGGTCGGCTCGGGGGCGCCGGGCCCGGGGAGGGGGCGTTCGGTCCCCGCCGGATCGCTCACGGCGATCTCCTTTCCCCAGCCTGTGGACAACGGTCACGGTCGCGCGCCCGTCGAGCCTTCCAGCCTACGTGAGCGCCCGGACGCCGCGGATCGCGGCGGTGGTCGTCCTGCGGCCGGGAGGCCGGACGGTCAGGCGTCGACGCGGTCCACGGCCCCGTCGGCCACCGCGAACCGGGCACCGGCCAGGGCCTTCGGCACGTCCTCGGCGACCGCCGCGGTCACCAGCACCTGCTCGCCGTCGGCCACCAGCTCCGCCAGCCGGTCCCGACGGGCCGCGTCCAGCTCGGCGAACACGTCGTCCAGGATCAGCACCGGCTCGCCACCGTCGGACCGCAGCAGTTCGTACGAGGCCAGCCGCAGCGCGAGCGCGTACGACCAGGACTCACCGTGGCTGGCGTAGCCCTTGGCGGGCAGCGGGCCGAGCCTGAGCACCAGCTCGTCGCGGTGCGGGCCGACCAGGGTGAGGCCGCGGTCGACCTCCTGCTTGCGGACCGCCTGCAGCGCCCGCAGCAACTGCTCCTCGGCCTGCTCCCGGCTGGTCGGCAGCTCGCCCTCGAAGGAACTGCGGTACTCCAGGGAGGTCTCGCCGCCACCGGGGGCCAACTGCCCGTAGGCCGCCGTCACCAGCGGCTGCAGGGCGGCCACCAGCTGGATCCGGAAGGCCGTCAACTCGGCTCCGGCGCGCGCCAGATGACCGTCCCAGACCTCCAGGGTGGACAGGTCCGCGCCCTTGCCGCCACCGGCCCGACGGGCCATCGCGGCGGTCTTCAGCAGGGCGTTGCGCTGCTTGAGCACCCGTTCGTAGTCCTGCCGCACACCGGCCAGCCGGGGCGCACGGGCGGTCAGCAGCTCGTCCAGGAAGCGCCGGCGCTCGCCCGGGTCACCCTTGACGAGGCTGAGGTCCTCCGGAGCGAACAGCACGGTGCGCAGCAGGCCCAGCACGTCGCGCGGGCGGACGTTGTCGGAGCGGTTGATCCGGGCCCGGTTGGCCTTGCCCGGGGCGAGCTCCAGCTCGACCAGGGTGGAACGGCCGCGGTCCACCACCGAGGTGCGGATCACCGCCCGCTCGGCGCCCAGCCGGATCAGCGGGGCGTCGGTCGCGACCCGGTGGCTGCCCAGGGTGGCGACGTAACCGATCGCCTCGACCAGGTTGGTCTTGCCCTGGCCGTTGGGCCCCACGAAGGCCGTCACGCCCGGGTCGAGGGGAACCTCGGCCCGGGCGTACGACCGGAAGTCGGCGAGCGACAGGTGCGCGACGTGCATGGCTGTGGACTGCGCCCGCCTTCTGTGGATGGACCGGGGCTCGCGCCCCGGTGGGGACTACTTCGACTCGACCGCGTGGCCGCCGAACTGGTTGCGCAGCGCGGCGATCATCTTCATCTGCGGCGAATCGTCCTGCCGGGAGGCGAAGCGGGCGAACAGCGAGGCGGTGATCGCCGGCAGCGGCACGGCGTGGTCGATCGCGGCCTCGACGGTCCAGCGGCCCTCGCCGGAGTCCGCGGCCCAGCCGCGCAGCTTGGCCAGGTGCTCGTCCTCGTCCAGGGCCCGGACGGCCAGGTCCAGCAGCCAGGAGCGGATGACCGTGCCCTCCTGCCAGCTGCGGAAGACCTCGCGCACGTCGGTGACCTCGGGGGCCGCCTCCAGCAGCTCCCAGCCCTCGGCGAAGGCCTGCATCATCGCGTACTCGATGCCGTTGTGGACCATCTTGGCGAAGTGGCCGGCGCCCACCGCGCCCGCGTGCACCGAGCCGAAGTCACCCTCGGGCTTGAGCGCGTCGAAGACCGGCTGGACCCGGGCGACGTGCTCGGCGTCGCCGCCGTACATCAGCGCGTAGCCGTTCTCCAGGCCCCAGACACCGCCGGAGACACCGCAGTCGACGAAGCCGATGCCCTTGGCGGCCAGCGTCTCGGCGTGCTTGACGTCGTCGGTCCAGCGCGAGTTGCCGCCGTCGACGACCACGTCGCCGGGGGAGAGCAGCTCGGCGAGCTCGTCGACGGTCGCCTGGGTCGCGGCACCGGCCGGGACCATCACCCAGACCACGCGCGGGCCCTGCAGCTTGGTGACGAGCTCCTGCAGGCTCTCGACGTCGGAGATGTCCGGATTGCGGTCGTAGCCGATGACGGTGTGGCCGGCGCGGCGGATCCGCTCGCGCATGTTGCCGCCCATCTTGCCGAGACCGATGAGGCCGAGCTCCATGACCAAGTCCTTACCTGTGGTGACGTGCCTGCCGGCGGCGCCGTTGCCGCACGCCCTGAGCCTACGCGCTGAACCATCGGCGCCCGCCTGTGGTCAGGCCGACCGGGGGAGACGTCCACAGGCTGTGCACAGCGGGTGTGCACAGCCTGTGGACGGGACGCGTACGGCGGGATCAGCCGGGGCGGACCGGGTCAGCCGGAGAGGCGGACCGGCATGCTCCACCCTGTGGGGAGCGACCCCCACACCCCCGGGATCATGCCGCTCCCGGGGATCAGCCGGAGAGGCGGACCGGCATGATCAGGTACTGGTAGGCCTTGTCCTCCTCGGCGTCCACCGAGACCTTGCCGCTGAGCAGGGCGGGCTTGGTCGGGGTGGTGAAGCTGAGCTGGGCGTAGGCGGAGTCGATGGCCTTGAGGCCCTCCTCCAGGTAGCCCGGGTTGAACGCGATCGAGATGGCGTCGCCCTCCAGCGAGGCCTCGATCCGCTCGGTGGCCTGGGCGTCGTCGCCCGAGCCGGCCTCCAGCGTCAGCACGCCCTCCTCGAAGTTGAGGCGGACCGGGGTGTTGCGCTCGGCGACCAGCGAGACGCGCTTGAGCGCCTCCAGGAAGGGCTGGGTCTGGATCGCGGCGACCGCGTTGAACTCGGTCGGGAAGAGGCTGCGGAACTTGGGGAACTCGCCCTCCAGCAGCCGGGTGGTGGTCCGGCGGCCGGCGCCCTCGAAGCCGATCAGGCCCTCGCCCGCGCCGCCCGAGGACAGTGCGATGGAGACGGTGTCGCCGCTGCCCAGGGACTTGGCGATGTCCTGCAGGGTCTTGGCGGGGACCAGGGCGACCGCGGAGATGTCCGACTGCTCGGGCTTCCACAGCAGGTCGCGGACGGCGAAGCGGTAGCGGTCGGTGGCGGCCAGGGTGATCCGGTCGCCCTCGATCTCGACCCGGACGCCGGTGAGCACCGGGAGGGTGTCGTCCCGGCCGGCGGCGACCGCGGCCTGGCTGACGGCGGAGGCGAAGACGTCCCCGGCGACGGTGCCGGTGGCGGTCGGCATCTGGGGCAGCGTCGGGTACTCGTCCACCGGGAGGGTGGGGAGGGTGAAGCGGGAGCTGCCGCAGACCACGCTGACCCGCTGGCCGTCGGTGGAGATCTCCACGGGCCGGTTGGGGAGGTTGCGGGAGATGTCGTTCAGCAGCCGGCCGGAGACCAGGACGGTGCCGGCCTCCTCGACGTCCGCCTCCAGCTCGACCCGGGCCGAGACCTCGTAGTCGAAGCCGGACAGCGCCAGGCTGCCCTCCTGCGCCGTCAGCAGCAGGCCGGCCAGCACCGGCACCGGCGGCCGTGCCGGGAGGCTGCGGGCAGCCCAGGCCACCGCCTCCGCGAGGACGTCACGCTCCACCCGGAACTTCACCGGTAACCGCCTCCTGGATCGAGCGCTCCCGCTCGCACTCTGGTTCGTCTGATCTTGATCGTGGGTCCGCCTGTCCGCCGAGCTCTGCTCACTCCGCTTCCAGTCGCAAGGACAGTCTGACGTACTCCGCCGACAGACGGGGCAGACGGGCGGAAGCAAGCCGAACAGATGTCGGGGTCCACGGCCGGACGCGTTGTCCACAGATTCGGGACCCACCCACTTTGAAAGCAAGTCCACGGTCTATCTGTGTAGTGGTAGTAGTAGGGCCTGTGGAAACCGTGGATAACCCCGTTTCCGCAGGTCAGGGCCCGAATTTTGTCCACAGTCGCTGTGGACGGCGGCTGTGGACGGGCAGGCCGCGCTGTGGACAGCCGAGCGTTACCCACAGGGCACGCAGGGTATCCACAGGTTATCCCCAGGGCTGTCCCCAGATCCGGGCCCGGTTATCCACGGGCGCCGGTCAACTTTTCGTGACGCCTTTCACACCAGGGTATGAACGACGACACACGGTTGTCGAACTGTGGACGCCGCTGTGGACAACCTGGGGATAACCGGCCCGGCCCTGGGGACAACCGGTGGACAACCCGGACGGCCCACTGGTGGCCCGTCAATTGTCCACACCCTGTGGATAACCGTTGTGCACAAGTCCACAGGCACCTGACCTGCGCGGAAGAGCGTAGCGGCGGCGGGCCTGTGGACGAATTCTGGATAACTCCGGGCTCCCCGGCCTGTGGACGGTGGAGAAGCCACCCGCCCTGTGGACAACGGCCTTGCGCGCCCCGGGTTTTCGAATCACCGGTCAGTTGTTCGGCGCGGGCTGTGGACTGGTGGACCGTCCGTCCACCGGGTTCCTGCCCAGCCGGCGCGCGGTGCACACCTGCGGATGCGCGAAAAAGGGCGTCAGGATCGCTCCTGACGCCCTCCGGCCGCGGGTGCGGCAGCCGCTAGCTCTTGATGCGGTTGGTGAGTTCGGTGACCTGGTTGTAGATCGAGCGGCGCTCGGCCATCAGCGAGCGGATCTTGCGGTCCGCGTGCATCACCGTGGTGTGGTCGCGGCCGCCGAACTGCGCGCCGATCTTCGGCAGCGACAGGTCGGTGAGCTCCCGGCACAGGTACATCGCGATCTGGCGGGCCGTCACCAGCACGCGGCTGCGTGAGGATCCGCAGAGGTCGTCCACGCCCAGTCCGAAGTACGCGGCGGTCTGCTGCATGATGACCTGCGCGGTGATCTCCGGGCCGGCGTCCTCGTCGCCGCCGGGGATCAGATCCTTGAGGACGATCCCGGCCAACTCCAGGTCCACCGGCGCCCGGTTGAGGTTGGCGAAGGCGGTGACCCGGATGAGCGCGCCCTCCAACTCCCGGATGTTTCGGGTGATCCGGGACGCGATGAACTCCAACACGTCGGCGGGAGCGTTGAGTTGCTCCTGGATCGCCTTCTTGCGCAGGATCGCGATCCGGGTCTCCAGCTCCGGCGGGGTGACGTCGGTGATCAGTCCCCACTCGAAGCGGTTGCGCAGCCGGTCCTCCAGCGTGGTCAGCAGCTTGGGCGGCCGGTCCGACGAGAGGACGATCTGCTTGTTGGCGTTG
Organism: Kitasatospora sp. NPDC059599; assembly: GCF_042735125.1. Classification (NCBI taxonomy): domain Bacteria; kingdom Bacillati; phylum Actinomycetota; class Actinomycetes; order Kitasatosporales; family Streptomycetaceae; genus Kitasatospora; species Kitasatospora sp. NPDC059599. Next base: position 14,139 of record NZ_JBHWCL010000157.1, read on the forward strand.
TGGAGCGTGTTGAAGGTGTGGAAGAACTCCTCCTGCGTGGACTCCTTGCTCGCGAGGAACTGGATGTCGTCCACGAGCAGGATGTCCATGTCCCGGTAGCGGCGGCGGAAGGTGTCCGCCTTGCCGTCCCGGATCGAGTTGATGAACTCGTTGGTGAACTCCTCGGAGGACACGTAGCGCACCCGGGTGCCCGGGAAGAGGCTGCGCGAGTAGTGCCCGATGGCGTGCAGCAGGTGGGTCTTGCCCAGCCCGGACTCGCCGTAGATGAAGAGCGGGTTGTACGCCTTGGCCGGCGCCTCGGCGACCGCCACGGCCGCCGCGTGCGCGAAGCGGTTGCTCGCGCCGATGACGAAGGTGTCGAACAGGTACTTGGGGTTCAGCCGGGCGGCCGGCTCGTCCTTGCGGGAGCCGCCGGCCGGGGGAGCGCCGGGCGGGGCGGGCACGCCGGGGACGGCGGAGCGCTCCGGGGCGGCCTTCTCCGCGGGGCGGCCGCCGGAGGGGCGGGAACCGGCGGTGCGGCGGCCCGCGCCGCCGCGCGGCTGCTCGTTCGGGCCGGGGCCGTAGGCGCCGCCGAAGAGGTCGCCCTGGGTGGTCGAGGGCGGGCCCGGGACGGGACGCGGCGCGGGGCGGGAGGCGGGCTCCTCGGGCTCGTAGCGGACGGGCTGGTCCTGGTAGCCCGGCCAGCCCTGCGGGCCGGCGGAGGGGCCGCCGTAGGGCGCGGGGCGCTGCTCGTAGCCGCCGGTGTCGTAGCGGGGGCGCTCGTAGTCCTGCCCGTAGGCCGGGTCCTGCTGGTACGGCTGCTCCTGCTCGTACGGCTGGCGCTGCTCGTACGGCTGGTCCTGCTCGTAGGGCTGCTGGTAGTCCTGGCCGCCGTAGCCGCCGGCGTCCTCGGCCGGGCCCGGGTACGGCTCGGCGGGGGCCTGGGGGGCGGGGGTGGTCGGCACGGCGTTGGCGTCGACCATCACGGCGATCCGGACCGGGCGGTCGAGCTCGCGGCTGAGGGCCTCGGTGAGCTGCGGCAGCAGCCGACCCTCCAGCACCTGCTTGGCCCGCTCGTTCGGGGTCGCCAGCAGGGCGGTGTCGTGCATCATCCACATCGGCTGGGTGCGCTGCACCCACTGTTTGTCCATCTCCCCGACATCGGGGTCGCTGACCAGCCGCTCGACGACCCTGGCCCAGACCGGGACGAGGTCGCTGTTGACATCAGCCACTGGTGCACGCTTTCCAAGAACAAACCAGACAAGTCCTGCAACGGTAGTCAGCGAACAGAGCCGGATCAAGTCGTTGTCCACAGGCTGTGGGTAAACCGGGTCGAAGACGGCGGGTTTGACCCTCGGACCCCGTCCCGCGTACCGTAACCAGGTCGAGTTGTCGATGGCCGCTGCCGCATGTCCGCGGGTCCACCCGCTCCATAAGGCGCGCAGCACGGGCGCCGTGGATTGCCTCAGACCCCAGCCGAACTGGGGCGATGGGCCGGATTTCCGAATCAGGGGAGATCACGCGGACGCACGGTGACGGCCAAGCGACCCCCCGTCATCCTACGATTCACCTCAGGAGCCCCCGAGTGAGCAAGCGCACCTTCCAGCCGAACAACCGTCGTCGCGCGAAGACCCACGGCTTCCGGCTGCGTATGCGTACCCGCGCCGGCCGCGCCATCCTGGCTGCCCGCCGTGGCAAGGGCCGCGCCAGCCTGTCCGCCTGATCCGCGCCAGAGTCTGTTGTGCTGCCCTCCGAGAATCGGCTGCGGCGGCGCCAGGACTTCGCGACCGCGGTGAAACGCGGTCGTCGGGCCGGCCGGCCCCTTCTGGTCGTCCATCTCAACAGAGACGGTGACCCGCAGGGGCAGACCGACCGGACCAGCGACTCCCGCCCGCACGTCGCCGAGGGGACTCCTTCGGCGCGTGCGGGTTTCGTCGTGAGCAAGGCCGTCGGCCCGGCGGTCGTTCGCAACCTGGTCAAGCGCCGGTTGCGCCATCTCATCCGTGATCGTCTGTCCAGGCTGCCCGCCGGTAGCCTGATAGTGGTGCGTGCGCTGCCCCAGGCCGCGTCCGCCTCGTACCAGGACCTCGAACGTGACCTGGACGCGGCGCTGAAGCGGTTGCTGAAGGCTGAGCCCGCCGCCACGGCGCCGACGGGAGCAGGGCGATGAAGTACCTGCTGATGGGTCTGATCAGGGTCTACCAGTGGACGATCAGCCCACTGCTCGGTCCGGTCTGCCGTTACTACCCCTCCTGCTCGCACTACGGCTACGAGGCCGTGAAGGTGCACGGGGCGGTCAAGGGCGGCGGGCTGACCGCGTGGCGCATCCTGCGCTGCAATCCGTGGACGCCCGGCGGGGTCGATCACGTCCCGCCGCGCAAGCACCCGGTGTGGCACCGGCGGTTGCGAGACTGGCTGCAGAGCCGGTCCGCCGCCGGAGTGCCGGTGACCGCACCCCCCGCCGGTCCGGACCCCGAGGGCCCGGCGCCCATTGGCCCCGCACGGCCGATCCACCTGTCCAAGGAGCCTGACCGGTGACCTTCTCCTTCCTGAATCCCCTGTACACAGCGGTGTCCTGGATCATCGTCCAGTTCCACTCGCTGTACAGCCACGTCTTCAACCCGGACGGTGGCTGGGCCTGGGGTCTTTCCATCGCCTCGATGGTGGTCGTCATCCGGATCTGCCTGATCCCGCTCTTCGTGAAGCAGATCAAGGCGACCCGGGCCATGCAGGCGATCCAGCCGAAGATGAAGGCCATCCAGGAGCGCTACAAGAACGACCGGCAGCGCCAGTCCGAAGAGATGATGAAGCTGTACAAGGAGGCGGGTACCAACCCGTTCTCCAGCTGCCTTCCCATCATCGTGCAGGCGCCGTTCTTCACCGCCCTCTACGGGGTGCTCGCCAAGGTCGCCAAGGGCCAGGACATCGGCGTCATCCACGGTGACCTGCTGGTGAGCGCCGGCAAGGCGCACATCTTCGGTGCCCCGCTCTCCGCGACCTTCGTCGGCAGCACCGAGACCAGCGTCAAGATCGTCACCGCGGTGATGATCATCATGATGTCGCTGTCGCAGTTCGTCACCCAGCGCCAGCTGATGACCAAGAACGTCGACCTCACGGTGAAGACGCCGTTCATGCAGCAGCAGAAGATGCTGATGTACGTCTTCCCGGTCATGTTCGCCGTGATGGGCATCAACTTCCCGGTCGGCGTCCTGGTCTACTGGCTGACCACCAACGTCTGGTCGATGGGCCAGCAGCTGATCGTCATCCACAACAACCCGACCCCGGGCAGCAAGGCCTGGGAGGAGCGCCAGGCCCGGCTGAAGAAGGCCGGCCGACTGCGTCCGGACGGCACGGAGATCAAGGGTGCGCTCTGGGGGATGCTGCCCCCGTCCAAGGACGCGCTCAACGCCGCGTCCGCCGCGTCCGCGGTGGTCGAGGAATCGGTGCAGGCCCGCCGCCAGCAGCCCCGCCGGCAGTCCAAGGCACAGCGCCAGCACGGCACCGCCGGCCAGCAGGGCGAGTCCGGCAAGGACACCCCGGCCGAGGAACCCGCCGACGCCGTCCCGGCCGAGCCGGAGACCAAGCCGGCGGCCGCCAAGCAGGCCGCGACCAAGCCCGCCGGTACCAAGCAGGGCACCCGGCAGCAGCCGAAGCGCGGTGGCCAGCGGCCGAAGAAGAAGTCCTGACCCGGTCCCGGGGCCTGACGTGACAGCTGCGAAGAGCTTCGTTCCCGGCCCGTTCGACGGGCCCATCCCCGAAGGAGTCCATCAGTGACGGAAGGCACCATCTCCGCCGTCGAGGCCGAGGCCGCCGCCAGCGCCGACGAGAACCTCGTCTCCCGCCTGGAGCAGGAGGGCGACATCGCGGCGGACTACCTGGAGGGTCTGCTCGACATCGCGGACCTCGACGGTGACATCGACATGGACGTCGAGGGCGACCGTGCCCTGGTCTCCATCGTCAGCGACGGCAACGACCGCGCGCTGCAGCGCCTGGTCGGCCAGGACGGCGAGGTGCTGGAGGCCCTGCAGGAGCTGACCCGGTTGGCTGTCCACCGGGAGACCGGCGAGCGCAGCCGCCTCATGCTGGACATTGCCGGCTTCCGGGCCCGCAAGCGCACCGAGCTGGCCACGCTCGGTGCCGAGGCCGCCGAGCAGGCGAAGAGCAGCGGCGAGCAGGTCAAGCTGCGGCCGATGACGCCGTTCGAGCGCAAGGTCGTCCACGACGCGGTCGCCGCTGCCGGTCTGCGCAGCGAGTCCGAGGGCGAAGAGCCCCAGCGGTGCGTGGTCGTGCTGCCGGCCTGAGGGCGGCAGGTCGATGACCGGCCGCCACGGCGGCCGGAGAGCTTCACCGGACGCGACCCCGTCCGCCTCGTGCGGGCGGGGTCGTCGTCCCTTCCGCGGGGAGCGCCCCGGCGGGAGACGTTTCACGTGAAACAGTGCGTTGAGCGGGTCGGTGGATCCGGGGATCGGAGAGGTCGAGATGGACACGGAGAACGCGGCTGCCGGCCGGCCGGGGGAGGACGTGGACCCGGCCGCCGAGGGGCGGGCCGCCGAGGTGACTGTGCCGAGCGAGGCGGCCGGGCCGGGCGAGGCACCGGCTGTCGCCCGGGAGGTCTTCGGCGACCGCTTCGACGCCGCGGTCCGGTACACCGAGCTGCTGGCCACCGCGGGCGTCCAGCGCGGGCTGATCGGGCCGCGTGAGGTGCCCCGGCTCTGGGACCGCCACGTCCTCAACTGCGCGGTGCTGGCCGAGCTGCTGCCCGACGGCACCTCCCTGTGCGACGTCGGCTCCGGCGCCGGCCTGCCCGGCATCCCGGTGGCGCTGGCCCGGCCGGACGTCTCGGTGACGCTGCTCGAGCCGCTGCTGCGCCGGACCACCTTCCTGGAGGAGGTCGTCCGGGAACTGGGACTGGACAACGTCACGGTGCTGCGCGGCCGCGCCGAGGAGATGGTCGGCAAGCTCGCGGTCGACGTGGTGACCGCCCGGGCGGTGGCGCCGCTGGAGCGGCTGGCCGGCTGGGGCATGCCGCTGCTGCGCCCGCACGGCCAGATGCTGGCGCTCAAGGGGGACAGCGCGGAGCAGGAGCTCGCCGACTCGCGCGCCGGTCTGGCCAAGCTGGGTGCGGTCGAGTGGAGCGTGATCTCGGTCGGCGAGGGCACCCTGGAGACCTCGACCCGGGTGGTCCAGGTCAAGGCGGGGGAGAGCCCCGGCGGTGTGAAGGCCGCGACCCGGCGGGCGAAGGCGGCCCGGGCGGGCCGTACCGCGAGCGCCCGCAACGGCGAGCGCGGCCGGGGCGGGCGGCGCCGCACCCGCTGACCGGGTGACGTCGGACACGCACGGACAGGGGCGGACGCCTCCTCCACGGGAGGGGCGTCCGCCCCTCGTCGTCCGGGGTGGCGGGCGGGCCCCCGTCCGGTGTCCGGTGGAGCACCCCCGGGGCACCGGAGTGTCGCAACGTCAGATTTAGGGCATAGCGGGCATGGTGTTTCACGTGAAACGTCGCCCCTCGCTCTCGGACAGTCTCGATTTGCGGCTCCGCCGCGGGCTCGGCCTCTTCCGGGCTGCGACTGTTGCCGCTCCGGTTCCACGTGAAACACTGACCCCCATGCAGGACTCGGAGACCATCGACCAGATCGATGACACGCCCATCGCGCGGGCTGCCCAGGCTGCGGTCCAGGCGATCGGCCGAGCGGGAGAGGGTCTGCCCCGACCCGCCGCCACCCGGGTGATCGTGGTCGCCAACCAGAAGGGCGGGGTCGGCAAGACCACCACCACCGTGAACATGGCCGCCTCGCTGGCCATGCACGGGCTGCGCGTCCTGGTCGTCGACCTCGATCCGCAGGGCAACGCCTCCACGGCACTGGGCATCGACCACCACGCCGACGTGCCGTCCATCTACGACGTCCTGGTGGAGGGCAAGCCCCTGGCCGACGTGGTGCAGCCGGTGCACGACGTCGAGGGGCTGTTCTGCGTCCCCGCCACCATCGACCTGGCCGGTGCCGAGATCGAGCTGGTCTCCCTGGTGGCCCGGGAGAGCCGGCTCCAGCGCGCCATCGCGGCGTACGAGCAGCCGCTGGACTACATCCTGATCGACTGCCCGCCCTCGCTGGGCCTGCTGACGGTCAACGCCCTGGTCGCCGGCCAGGAGGTGCTGATCCCGATCCAGTGCGAGTACTACGCGCTGGAGGGCCTCGGCCAGCTGCTGCGCAACGTCGAGCTGGTGCGCGCCCACCTCAACCCCGCGCTGCACGTGTCGACCATCCTGCTCACCATGTACGACGCCCGGACCAGGCTGGCCGCCCAGGTCGCCGAAGAGGTCCGGACCCACTTCCCGCAAGAGGTGCTGAGCACGGCGATCCCCCGCTCGGTGCGCATCTCGGAGGCGCCCAGCTACGGGCAGACGGTGCTCACCTACGACCCGGGCTCGACCGGGGCGCTCTCCTACCTGGAGGCGGCCCGCGAGCTCGCGCTGCGTGCGGTGGGCCAGGGCGGCTCGCTGGTGGGTCAGCAGCGGGACGGCCAGCAGGGGCACGGTGCCCCGGTGGCACAGCACGGCACGACGGAGGGTCATCAGTGAGTGGTCGCAGGGGTCTGGGTCGAGGGCTGGAGGCGTTGATCCGCCCCGCCGCGCCGGTGGACGGCGGGGCGGCGGCGGCGAAGCCCGCGCCCACCGCGCCCGCACCGGCCGCTCCGGTGGCGCCGGGCGCGGTGCCGCCGCTGCCGAGCGGCCGCGGCACGGTGGCGGCCCGGGCGGCCGCCGAGAAGCAGGCCGAGCAGGCGCAGCCGGCCGGTGCCTACTTCGCCGAGCTGCCGCTGGACGCGATCACCCCCAACCCGCGCCAGCCGCGCGAGGTCTTCGACGACGACAAGCTGGCCGAGCTGGTCACCTCCATCAAGGAGGTCGGTCTGCTCCAGCCGATCGTGGTGCGCCAGGTCGGCGTCGACAGCTTCGAGCTGATCATGGGCGAGCGCCGCTGGCGCGCGTCCCGGGAGGCCGGGCTGGAGCGGATCCCGGCGATCGTCCGGGCCACCGAGGACGACAAGCTGCTGCTGGACGCCCTCCTGGAGAACCTGCACCGGGCCGAGCTGAACCCGCTGGAGGAGGCCGCCGCCTACGACCAGCTGCTGCGGGACTTCTCCTGCACCCACGAGGAGCTGGCCGACCGGATCGGCCGCTCGCGCGCGCACGTTTCCAACACCCTGCGGCTGATGAAGCTCCCCCCGACCGTGCAGACCCGGCTGGTGGCCGGAACGCTGACGGCCGGGCACGCCCGGGCGCTGCTCGGGGTGCCGGACGCCGCGCAGCAGGAGCTGCTGGCCGCGCGGATCGTGGCCGAGGCCCTCACGGTGCGCAACGTCGAGGAGATCGTCCTGCTGATGCGCCCGGAGGAGGGGAAGAACCCCAAGCGCCAGGCGCCCAAGGCGGGCAAGCTGCTCTCCCCGGCCTTCAACGACCTGGCGAGCCGGCTGTCGGACCGCTTCGACACCCGGGTCAAGGTCGAGGTCTCGCAGCGCGGCGGCAAGCTGGGCAAGGGCAAGGTGGTGCTGGAGTTCGGTTCGGTGGAGGACCTCAACCGGATCCTGGAGGGCATGGCCCCCGGCGAGGACGGTCTGCGGCTGTCGCAGGGCTGAGCCGGGCTTCGGGCCGAGGGCACCGGACCGATGGGTGCGTGCTTCACGTGAGCGCTGTTTCACGTGAAACATGCACCCATCGGTGTTCGTGGGGGAATGCTCGACCGTGAGGTGGAGGAGGAGGTACGGGCATGGGACGCCGGATCGCTCCGCTGACGCTGGACAACCTGGGGGACCTCCCGGCCGGCTGCCGCTCCTGCGTGTTCTGGGAGCTGGATCCGGTCAGCGCCAAGGAGGCGGTGGAGTCCGGGAAGCCGGAGCTGGAGAAGGAGGGGTGGATCTCCACGGTGCTGCTGGAGTGGGGTTCCTGCGGTCGGCTCGTCTACGTGGACGACCGGCCCGCGGGGTTCGTGCTCTACGCGCCGCCCGCCTACGTCCCCCGCTCACAGTCCTTCCCGACCAGTCCGGTCTCGCCGGACGCCGTCCAGCTGATGGTCAGCCGGGTGCTGCCGGGCTACCAGGGCCAGGGACTCGGCAGGGTGCTGGTGCAGACGGTGGCCAAGGACCTGATCGGGCGCGGGGTGCGGGCGATCGAGGCCTTCGGCTCGGCCGGAAGGCTGCCGATCAGCTGCGTGCTGCCGGCCGACCACCTGCTCGCGGTCGGCTTCAGGACCGTCCGGCCGCACGCCCGCTACCCGAGGCTGCGGCTGGAGGCGCGGACCACGCTCTCCTGGCGCGGGGACGTGGAGGGGGCGCTGGAGCGGCTGCTCGGCGGCGGGCGCAAGGAGCCGGCGCTGCGGCCGTTCTGAACGGGCCGGGGGCGGGCGGCGCGGCGGGGACCGCGGGAGCGGGACGAAGAACGGCGGCGGGGGTGCCCCCACCGGGGGCACCCCCGCCCCGGG